>JAGAIK010000042.1 GCA_017626625.1 Roseburia sp. | reverse complement strand
TAACAGCTGGAGAAGACTCCATCACAGTAGATGGCAAAGAAATCAAAATCTACAAATTCTCAGATGCAAATGATTGCCCATGGGGAGAAATCGGTGTTGACGTAGTATTAGAGTGCTCCGGCTTCTATACAAGCAAAGAAAAAGCACAGGCTCACATCAATGCAGGTGCTAGAAAAGTTGTTATCTCTGCTCCAGCAGGAAACGACCTTCCTACTATCGTATACAATGTAAACCACACAACCTTAAAACCGGAAGATACCATTATCTCTGCAGCTTCCTGTACAACAAACTGCTTAGCTCCAATGGCAAAAGCATTAAACGACTTAGCAGGAATCAAATCCGGTATCATGAGCACCATCCACTCTTACACAGGTGACCAGATGACTCTTGACGGACCTCAGAGAAAAGGCGATTTAAGAAGAAGCCGTGCAGCAGCAATAAACATCGTTCCGAACAGCACAGGTGCTGCAAAAGCAATCGGTTTAGTTATTCCGGAGTTAAACGGCAAATTAATCGGTTCCGCACAGCGTGTTCCGTGCCCGACAGGTTCTACCACTATCTTAGTAGCAACTGTTGAGAAATCCGTAACCAAAGATGAGATTAACGCAGCTATGAAAGCAGCAGCTACCGAGTCTTTCGCTTACAACGACGAAGAAATCGTATCTTCTGATATCATCGGAAGCACAGCAGGTTCTATCTTCGATGCAACCCAGACCATGGTTGGCGCAGACAACCTGGTACAGGTTGTTTCCTGGTACGACAATGAGAACAGCTACACCTCTCAGATGGTACGTACAATCAAATACTTCAGTGAATTAGCATAATTCACTAAAACTCTGTTTTATATGAGACTTTTAAGAGGTCCGGTCCTATTGGACCGGGCCTCTTTTGTACAGCAGGGATAACGGAAACGGTGGAATGCCGCCGGTGTCCGGCTGTTTATCAAAACGATTCAGAAGGGGGACATATTCATGTCATTAAACAAAAAATCAGTAGATGATATCAATGTAAAAGGCAGAAGAGTGCTTGTAAGATGTGACTTCAACGTACCTTTAAAAGAGGGCGTTATCACAGACGAGACCCGTATCAACGCAGCGCTTCCTACCATTCAGAAGTTAATCAACGATGGCGGAAAAGTGATTCTCTGCTCTCACCTTGGAAAAGTAAAGAACGGACCAAACGAGGGCGAGTCTTTAGCTCCGGTTGCAGAGAAGCTTTCTGAGAAACTTGGCAAAAAAGTAAACTTTGTAGCAGATTACAACGTAACAGGCGAGGCAGCTACCGCAGCCGTTGCAGCTATGAACGAGGGAGATGTTGTATTATTACAGAATACACGTTTCCGCGGCGCAGAAGAGACCAAAAACGGAGAGGCGTTCAGCAAAGAGTTAGCTGATTTGGCAGACGATTATGTATGCGACGCTTTCGGTTCTTCCCACAGAGCACATGCTTCTGTTGCAGGCGTAACCAAATTCATCTCTGAAAAAGGCGGTTCTAACGTGGTTGGCTACTTAATGCAGAAAGAAATCGACTTCTTGGGAAATGCAGTAGAGAACCCGGTAAGACCTTTCGTAGCTATCCTTGGCGGTGCAAAGGTTGCTGATAAATTAAACGTTATCTCCAACTTACTGGAGAAATGCGATACCTTAATTATCGGCGGCGGTATGGCATACACTTTCTTAAAAGCACAGGGCTATGAAATCGGAAAATCCTTAGTGGATGACAGCAAATTAGATTACTGTAAAGAAATGATGGAAAAAGCAGAGAAACTCGGCAAGAAATTATTACTTCCGGTTGACTCCGTAACCATCGCTGAGTTCCCAAGCCCAATCGATGCTCCGGTGGACGCAGTGGAGTATAGTGTGGAAAATATGCCGGCAGACAGAGAGGGCTGTGATATCGGAACGAAAACCCAGGCAATGTATGCAGAGGCTGTAAAGACAGCGAAAACAGTTGTATGGAACGGACCGATGGGCGTATTCGAGAACCCGACCCTTGCAAAAGGTACGATTGCAGTAGCAAAAGCATTGGCAGAGACAGACGCTACCACCATCATTGGCGGCGGTGATTCCGCAGCAGCAGTCAACCAGTTAGGTTTTGCTGACAAGATGAGCCACATCTCCACAGGCGGCGGCGCTTCCCTTGAGTTCTTAGAGGGCAAGGAGCTTCCAGGTGTCGTAGCTGCTGATGACAAATAGTCGCGATGAAGCGGATTGAGAAGAGAAAAACTATTGCACACTCATGCCTGCATGAAAGTGGGCAATCGTTTTTCTCTTTGAGAGCGCAACGCGCGCTGGGAAACACAAAGTGTTTCCCAGCAATCCGCAGTATAACTGAATTTACAAAATGGGAAAATCAGGGAAAGAGGATTAAAAATATGGCAAGAAAGAAAATTGTAGCCGGCAACTGGAAAATGAACATGACCCCAAGTCAGGCAGTTGCTTTGGTAGAAGAGTTAAAACCGCTTGTAGCAAGTGATGACGTGGAAGTTGTTTACTGTGTACCGGCAATCGATATTGTTCCGGTGGTTGAAGCAGTAAAAGGAACCAATGTTGCAGTTGGCGCTGAGAATATGTATTATGAGGAGAAAGGTGCATACACCGGAGAGATTTCTCCTGAGATGTTAGTGGACGCAGGCGTAAAATACGTTATCATCGGTCATTCCGAGAGACGTGACTACTTCAAAGAGTGCGACTGCATGCTCAACAAGAAAGTGAAAAAAGCTTTCGAGCATAACCTGGTACCAATCCTTTGCTGTGGAGAGTCTTTAGAGCAGAGAGAGATGGGCATCACCCTTGACTGGATTCGTTTACAGATTAAATCCGACTTAAAAGACATTACCGCAGAGCAGGTAGCTTCCATGGTAATCGCTTACGAGCCAATCTGGGCAATCGGAACCGGAAAAACCGCTACCACAGAGCAGGCACAGGAGGTTTGTAAAGCAATCCGTGACTGTATCGCAGAGGTTTACGGCGCGGATACCGCAGAGAAGGTTCGTATCCAGTACGGCGGTTCTGTAAATGCAGGAAATGCAGCAGAATTATTTGCACAGCCGGATATCGACGGCGGTCTTGTTGGCGGAGCTTCTTTAAAAGCTGATTTTGGAAAAATCGTCAACTACAAATAAGCATCCGAAGGGAACCTTTTACAGGGTTCCCTTTTTCCACTGAGAGGATTTTATGGATAAAAAGTGCAGGATTGGTGCACTCATGCTGCTTGTTTTTTTGGAGTGTCTGGGAATGGGACGACAGGTGGAGGCAGCACAGACACAAATGAGGGAAGAAGCGGCGGAACTTACGGACTTATCAGAGGCATTTGATGTTATTTTAAGAGGTGCAACAAAGGAGTTTATAGCAGGATATGTGGTGGACGAAGCGTTTCTGATGTGGCTTGAGGCTAATTACGGCGAGGAAACTGTCCTGGCTTTGGCGGGCAGGGTACTAGACGGAGAGCTGGCTCCCGAAGGCTGGTATGAGGTGACGGGGGAATCCATCCATGTGCTCTGGCTGAAATTTTGCCGGGACACAGGTTTTTACAGCTATCAGTTGGAAAATGTTTACTGGAAGGAATGTGCAGCAGAGCAGGAGACGGTCATCAGCTTTGCAGGGGATTTTAACCTGGCGGAGGACTGGTGCACCACGGAATATATGGAGGCACAGCCGGACGGGATTTACGGCTGTTTTTCCGAAGAACTGTTAGAGCTTATGAACCAGTCAGACATTATGGTGATGAACAATGAGTTTACCTACACCGACTGCAGGGAGGCACTCCCGGGCAAGGCATATGTGTTTCGCGCCGAGCCGGAAATGGCAAAGCTGCTTTCGGTATTCGGGACAGATGCGGTGACACTGGCGAATAACCATGTGTTTGATTACGGGGAAACAGGTCTTTCCGATACGCTGGTATATTTAAAAGAGAATGGAATCCCTTATTCCGGAGCCGGAGAAACCATGGAAGAAGCCGCTAAAATCCTTTATTTTGTGGCAAACGGCAAAAAAATCGCCTTAGTCAGTGCAACGGAAATTGAGCGCTCTACCCAGTATACCAGGGAGGCATCAGATACCCAAAACGGTGTCTTAAAAACCCTAAATCCCCGGCGGTTTGTCTCGGTGATTCAGGAGGCAAAGGAGCACAGTGATTATGTGATTGCCGTGGCGCACTGGGGGACGGAGGGAGCTCTTTACCCGGACGCTTCCCAGAGATATCTGGCAGGAAAATTTGCGGAGGCGGGAGCAGATGTGATTATCGGTGGACATCCCCACAGGCTTCAGGGGGCGGGGTACGTGAAAGGCGTTCCGGTAGCCTACAGCCTGGGAAATTTCTGGTTTTCCGATTCGGTGCTTTATACTACGGTGGCACAGGTCATCATTGGAGAGGACGGTTCCCTGCGGCTTAAGTATCAGCCCTGCATACAGAAAGATTTAACTACAAGCCTGATTACGGACGAGGCGGAAAAAGAAGAATTTAACCATTACTTAGCGGCGATATCCTCCGATGTGTGGATAGACCCGGAGGGTAATGTTTATGATAAATACGCCGAAACAGAAGTAAATGTGCAGTTGATGTTAGATTCAGATACCTGCACGACAGAGCTGAGAGGCTATATGGATAAGGAAGGAAATGCCATTGATATCGTTGGCAATTTAAGGAAAAGACCGTGAAAACGGCGGAAAGTGAGGAAAATAATGAGTAAAAAACCTACCGTATTAATGATTTTAGACGGATTTGGACTGAATGAGAAAACAGAGGGGAATGCTGTAGCACAGGCGAATACCCCAAACATTGACGGCTTAATGAAGGATTATCCTTATGTAAAGGGATATGCCAGCGGTCTTGCGGTTGGTCTGCCGGACGGACAGATGGGAAACTCTGAGGTAGGGCACTTAAATATGGGTGCAGGAAGAATTGTTTACCAGGAACTTACCAGAATCACCAAGGAAATCGAAGATGGAGATTTCTTTAAAAATGAGGCGCTGCTGGCGGGAATTGAAAACGTAAAGAAAAACAATTCCGATTTACATTTATACGGACTGCTCTCCAACGGCGGTGTGCACAGCCACAATACCCACCTTTACGGCTTATTAGAGCTGGCAAAAAGAGAGGGCATTGAGAATGTATACGTGCACTGCTTTTTAGACGGACGTGATACCGCACCTACCTCCGGAAAAGGTTTTGTGGAGGAATTAGAGGCAAAAATGAAAGAAATCGGCGTCGGTAAAATCGCTTCTATTTCAGGCCGTTACTATGTGATGGACCGTGACAACCGCTGGGACCGTGTGGAGAAGGCTTACAATGTCCTGACTAGGGGCGAGGGTGAGACTGCTGAGAGCGCAGTGGCAGCCATGGATGCCTCCTACGCAAAGGATGTGACAGATGAGTTCTTTGTTCCCACTGCAATTACCGAGAACGGTGCGCCCATTGCCACCATTAAAGATAAAGATACCGTTATCTTCTTTAACTTCCGCCCGGACCGTGCCCGTGAGATTACCAGAGCTTTCTGTG
>JAGAIK010000485.1 GCA_017626625.1 Roseburia sp. | reverse complement strand
GAGGAAAGCCTGTTAGAAGAAGCGAAGCATGGGTATGAATTTTTAATAAAACATTGTGTGGATAAAGAATATGGCGGTATCTTCTGGTCCTTAAACTATGACGGCACACCGAAAGACACCACAAAACACACCTACAACCAGGCGTTTTGCATTTATGCGCTGGCGTCTTATTACGAAGCGTCAAAGGACAGGGAAGCCTTAGAGCTGGCATTTTCCCTCTTTCATCTGATTGAGGAAAAATGCACCGATGAGGTGGGATATTTAGAGGCATTCACCAGGGATTTTCAGCCGGAATCCAACGAAAAGCTTTCGGAAAACGGCGTTCTGGCAGACAAGACCATGAATACCCTGCTGCATGTGTTTGAGGCTTACACAGAGCTCTGCCGGGTGGCGGGAGCGCTGCCTGACCGGAAGGAAGAGACGGATGAAGTACGCCGCCGCCTTGCCTGGATGATGGATTTGTTTGCGGATAAGATTTACAATCCCGCAAAACACCGCCAGGAGGTGTTCTTTGATAAAGATTACAACACCATTCTGGATTTGCACTCCTACGGGCATGACATTGAAACGGCATGGCTCATAGACCGGGGCGTGGAGGTATTGGGGGAGAAAGCATACGAGGAAAAAATGTCCCCCATCACCCAGGCGCTCACTGCCCAGATTTACCGGGTGGCGTTTGACGGGCATTCCCTTGCCAATGAATGTGACCGGGGCGTGGTCAATGAAAACCGTATCTGGTGGGTACAGGCGGAGACGGTGGTAGGTTTCTTAAACGGCTATGAGAAAACGCCGGAGCACGATGAGTACCGTGAGGCAGCCCTAGCGGAATGGGAGTTCATCAAAGCGCATGTGGTGGATCAACGTCCCGGTTCCGAGTGGTTCTGGGAAGTAAAGGCAGACGGCACCCCCATCGAGGGACGTCCCATTGTAGAACCCTGGAAGTGCCCTTATCACAACGGCAGAATGTGTATCGAAGTAATGAAACGAACTGCTTCTTAAAAAATAGTGTTTGCGCAGCAAGGTGCGCGGAAATGAGGAAAACAATGTTGCATGAGAGATATTACGTGGAAAAGGAAAAGCAGGAAAAACTGCTTTCCAAAAAGAATGTAAAATCCGATTTCTACAACGGAGTCTTTGACCGTTATGAAAACCCGGTGCTCACCAGGGAGCATATCCCCCTGACCTGGAGATATGACTTAGATATCAATACCAATCCTTATTTTATGGAGCGTCTTGGCATTAACGCCGTGATGAACTCCGGCGCCATCGAATTGAACGGAAAATATTATCTGGTGGCAAGAATTGAGGGAAATGACAGAAAATCCTTCTTCGGCGTTGCGGAGAGCGACAATGGAATTGACAATTTCCGTTTCTGGGATTATCCGATTTTATTAGAAGATATCTGCCCGGAGGAGACCAATGTTTACGATATGCGTCTCACGAAGCATGAGGACGGCTACATTTACGGCGTATTCTGTTCCGAGAGCAAGGATACCAGTGTAAATGACCTGTCAGCAGCCGTGGCGGCAGCGGGAATTGTCCGCACCAAGGATTTGAAAAACTGGGAGAGACTGCCGAACCTGGTAACCTTACATTCTCCCCAGCAGAGAAACGTAGTGCTGCACCCTGAGTTTGTGGACGGCAAATACGCATTTTATACCCGACCCATGGACGACTTCATCGAGACAGGCTCCGGCGGAGGAATCGGCTTCGGACTGTGTGAGGATATTACCCACGCTGTCATCGACGAGGAAAAAATGACCAGCCTCCGGAAATACCACACCATCACCGAGGCAAAAAACGGTGCAGGGGCAACTCCTATTAAGACAGAGAAAGGCTGGATTCACATCGCCCACGGCGTCCGCAACACTGCAGCAGGGCTCCGCTATGTCATTTATGCTTTTGCCACGGACTTAAAAGACCCTTCCAAGGTGATTGCAGAGCCTTCGGGACTGCTAATCGGACCGAGAGGGGAAGAGAGGGTTGGCGATGTCAGCAACGTAGTATTCACCAACGGCGCCATTGCAAATGAGAAGGGCGAGGTATTTATCTATTACGCATCCTCCGACACCAGAATGCACGTGGCAGTCACCACCATGGAAAAATTGATGGACTATGTGTTCAACACCCCGCAGGATCAGGGACGTTCCGTGGAATGCGTGGCACAG
>JAGAIK010000484.1 GCA_017626625.1 Roseburia sp. | reverse complement strand
GAAACAGGGATAGGTATCGAGCCATCTCTGGAACATGTCCGGGCTTAATTCTGCCACAATGACCGGAGTACATGCTTTTACGGAAGCGATATATCTCATGTGATTCAAAACGCTCTCCGATACCCCGATGACATCTCCTAGGGTAAGCTTCAGGGTAAGGATTTCAGTACCGTTATCTAACTGGTTTATGACATTGCACACACCGTCTAAGACAATGAAAATACTTTGAAAAAGCTGCTCTTTTAAGGCGAGAACCTCTCCGGCTTCAAATTGCCGCAGGACAAGTTTGTCGGCTTCTGCTTTGGGAATGCCGGAAAACCAGTGGTAAATCTGAGGATAGTAGGTGTCCAAATCTTTCATATGCAAAGGCTCCTTTTCATAGAAACGAAAGAAAACATTTCTATTCTTAGATAACAGTATAACATAAAAACAGCGACAGAAAGGGAAAAAGGTGATTCATATGAGTTTAAGACTGCCTACGCCGCACATTGAGGCAAAAAAAGGCGACTTTGCAAAAACGGTTCTTATGCCGGGCGACCCGCTGCGGGCAAAATATATTGCAGAAACTTATCTGGAAGAGGCGCGCTGTGTCAATCAGGTAAGGGGGATGTACGGTTTTACCGGGAAATATAAGGGGAAAGAAGTATCTGTTATGGCAAGTGGAATGGGAATGCCTTCTATGGGAATTTACTCCTATGAGCTGTTTCATGGATATGAGGTGGAAAATATTATCCGTATCGGCACTGCCTGTTCCATGTCCGGGAAACTGAACGTGAAGGATATTGTAATTGCTATGGGCGCCTGTACGGATACAAATTTTGCGAACCAGTTTCGTCTTCCGGGCTGTTTTGCACCGACGGCGTCATATGAGCTGCTACGTAAAGCTGTGGCGGAAGCGGAGAAGAGGGAAGGGCTTCATTTTGAAGTGGGGAATATATATTCTCATGATGCCTTTTACGATGCATCCGGTTCTACTATGACATGGGCGAAAATGGGAGTTCTGGCAGTGGAGATGGAGACCGCAGGACTTTATATGACGGCAGCAAGAGCAGGGAAAAATGCGTTGGCAATCTGTACCATTTCGGACAGTATGGTGACAGGAGAGGAAACAACTTCTGCAGAGAGGCAGACGACCTTTCACACCATGATGGAAATTGCTTTGGAAATCGCCTGAACAGAACCTGGGGGCTGGAAAAATGCTGATAAAAAATGTAAGAATTGAAAATTCGGAGCATGAGTCCGACATCAGGATTGAAAAAGGAATAATCTGTGAAATCGGCGAACATCTGGAGCCGTTTCAAGGAGAAGAAAGGATAGAAGGGCAGGGAGGTCTTGTGCTGCCGCCCTTTGCGGACTGTCATGTACATCTGGATACCTGTTTAAGCCTCGATGCTGCCGGACCTAATTTATCCGGTACACTGTTCGAAGGGATTCGGGTATGGAGTGAGTATCGGAAACAGATAGATAAAGAGGAAGTAAAAGAGAGAGCGCTGCGCACATTGCGGATGTACAGAAAAAAGGGGGTTCAGTATATTCGCTCCCATGTGGACGTTTCTGACAATCTTACTGCATTTGAAGCATTGTTGGAATTAAAGGAAAAAGTAAAAGATGAGGTTGAAATTCAGCTTGTGGCGTTTCCGCAGGATGGCGTGATGACATCAGAGAAAGTCCGCAGGAATCTGGAGGAAGCGGTAAGTATGGGGGCAGATGCAGTGGGCGGAGTTCCTCATTTGGAGCTTACAAGGGAATATGGTGAGAAAAGCATTCAATATATCATGGAGCTTGCACAGAAATATGACTGTCTGGTGGATTTGCACTGCGATGAGATTGACGATGAACAGTCGAAATTTCTTGAAGTGCTGGCGGCGAAGGCATATGAGACAGGCATGGGGGAAAAGGTTTCCGCAAGTCATACTACGGCGATGCACTCTTACAATAACGCATATTGCAGCAAGCTGTTCCGGCTGCTTTCCATGAGCGGAATCAATATTATTGCAAACCCACTTGTAAATGTAAATCTGCAGGGCAGATTTGACACTTATCCGAAACGAAGGGGCATGACCAGAGTGAAGGAGCTGTTAGAAAATGGCGTTAATGTTTCGATGGGACACGACGACATCTATGACCCGTTTTACCCGCTTGGAAACGGAGATATGACGGAAGTTTTGCTTATGGGGCTGCATTTGTGCCACATGATGGGATATCCGGAGCTTAACGATTCCTACCGGATTATTACCTGTAATGGGGCAAAGACCTTAAATATTAAAGAAAAGGACTATGGGATAGCAGTTGGTAAGCCTGCAAGTTTTAATATTTTTAAGGAAGGAAGCTTTTTTGAAGTCCTGCGCAGCAGAGAAGGAGTACAGTATTCCCTGAGAAAGGGGAGAATTATAGATAGAAAATAAAGAGGAGGGGGACAGGAAAAAACGAATGGAGGAACGTAGAAAAAATGGATTCGGTAGAGAAAAAAATAGATATTAAGCTGGTATTATCGGTAATTGCCACAGGCATTCTTTCTTTTGCCGGAGTTGTTGTGGAAATGGCGATGAATATCACATTTCCAACGTTGATTGAGGAGTTTGGAATTGGGACTTCCACGGTGCAGTGGCTTACAACGGGGTATCTGTTGATGTGAGTAATACAGGGCGCAGGAACAGGTATTGCGCTTCCATTAATGTTTAATATTGTTTTGGAACAGGTCCCGGAGGAGCATCTGGGATTTATGATGGGCGTGGCTACCCTTATCACAGCGATGGCGCCTGCAGTCGGTCCTTCTTTTGGAGGAATTATCGCAACGGCATTTGGATGGAGAATGATATTTGCGATTCTGATTCCGATTTTACTGCTGGCATTTGCTTTTGGAATTTTTGGAATACGTCAGGTGGCAAAGGTTGAAAGAACGTCTTTCCCGTTACTGAACTGGATTTTTCTGGCAATCAGTTTTTCGGGGATTATTTTTGCGGCGGGGGTGGCATCGGAAACGGGCTGGTTCAGCGTTCCTGTGGCGGTCTTGCTTCTTGCCGCTGCTGCCGCACTGGTTTTGTTTTATAAAAGCTCGGTAAAGTCGAAAGTGCCGTTGGTTGATGTGTCCGCATTGAAAAATTCAGTGTTTACTTTAAGCGCCGCTGTAATATTTTTGAATCAATTCATTTGTCTTGGATTAGGCTTTCTGATGCCGAATCTGGCGCAGATATCGTCGGGGTATACTGCATTTGCGGCGGGGCTTTTGTTTCTTCCGGGTTGTGTGACAGGAGCAGTGCTGTCTCCGGTAAGCGGCAGGATTATGGACCGGTTTGGCGCCAGAATGCCAATTTTGACGGGAGATTTGCTGATTTTTACCTCGGCATTCTGTTTTTGGATGTTTGCAGGACAGTTGAGCACAAAAATGTATGTTGGCTTCTATCTGCTGTTTACCGTTGGACAGGCGTTTGTGGTAAGTCCCTCTATGACAACCGGATTAAAACAACTGCCGGAAACCCTGAATGCGGACGGAAACGCAATTATGAACACCATGCAGCAGCTTGCCGGGGCAATCGGAACTTCTGTAGTTACCACAGTAGTGGCGTCTGCCCAGGAAAGCAGTCTGGAAAATCT
>JAGAIK010000483.1 GCA_017626625.1 Roseburia sp. | reverse complement strand
GTTTTTCTTTGGCTGCTTCCTTATGCTGTGTTCGATAGTAGGTTTCCTGAATTTCCGGCGGGTAATCGCTGATAAACGTCAGAGGACTTATGTAAAGCAAACCAAACACTAAAACGCCAAATACCACAAGCATTATCAATATTTCAATGATTATTACTGTAGTGTTCATATGATACGCCTCCCTTTTCTACAGCGTTTCATTCATACTCCCCAGCCGATACCCTTCCAAATCCATGGAAACATAGGTGAAACCGTATTCTTTGAATTTCTCCACAATATCTTTCCGCACCTCCGGCGGCATCAGATGCTCCATCTCCTCCGGCAGCACCTCAATCCGTGCCAGTTTCCCGTGAATCCGCACCCGGAACTGGCGGAAACCATATCCCGCCAAAAGCTGCTCCCCCTTGTCCACCATGGCAAGCTTTTCCTCCGTCAGCTCCTCGCCATAGACAAACCGGGAGGCAAGGCAGGCAAAGGACGGCTTCTCCCAGGTGGGACGGCGCATTTCCTTCGACAGCTCCCGGATTTCCGCTTTGGAAAGCTCCACCTTCCGCAGGGGACTTAAGATTTCCAGTTCCTCCACCGCCTTAAGCCCCGGTCTGTAGTCCCCCATATCGTCCATATTTGAGCCTTCCGCCACAGAAAAAATTCCCTGTTCCGCCGCCTTTTTCTTTATCTCCGTAAAAATATGCTTTTTGCAGAGATAACAGCGGTTTTTGGGATTTTCCGGGATTCCCTCCACTTCTAACACCTTCACCGGACAGATTATCTGGGAAATGCCCCTGCTTTTACAAAATTCTCCCGCCTCTGCCGACTCTCTCTCTGGGAAAACAGCGGATTCCACCGTCACTGCAATGGCTTTGTCTCCTAAGACCTCATGGGCGACTGCTAAAAGAAAAGTAGAGTCCACACCGCCGGAGAAAGCCACGGCAATGCTGCCAAGCTCCTTGAAATATTCTTTTAACCCTTCTTTTTTCTGATAAATTGTCTTATCCATAATCTGCTTTCTATTTTTCAACAGTTCTCAAACTATGCAATCGTTTCCTTAATTACATCACTCATATCATAAAATCCCGCCGGCTTGCCTGCTAAAAACTTCGCAGCCTCCACCGCACCTTTGCCGAATACGCTTCTGGAATATGCGGTATGCTGGAAAGTAATCACCTCATCAAGCCCTGCGAAAATCACATCATGCTCTCCTACGATATTGCCGCCCCGGACAGCGGAAATGCCAATCTCGTATTTTTCCCTCTTTTTCCGTTCCTTACTCCTGTCATAGGTGTACTCATAGGCATTTTCCAGGGCTTCGTTCATGGAATCTGCCAGTGCCAGCGCCGTGCCGCTGGGAGCATCTAACTTCTGGTTATGGTGCTTCTCTACAATCTCCATATCAAATCCCGCCGGAGCAAGAATGGCGGCAGCCTGTTTTAACAGTTCCATCAGGGTGTTAATCCCCAGTGACATATTGGCGGATTTCAGCACCGCCGTTTTCTCCGCCGCCTTATGGGCGTGGGCAATCTGCTCCTCGGAAAGCCCTGTGGTGCATAAAACCACCGGAATCTGTTTGTCCTCGCTGTATACTAACAAATCGTCCACTGCTCCCGCATTGGAAAAATCAATAATCACATCTGCCTTTACATCGCAGAGGGAAATGTTAGGAAATACCGGATAATCATTTTTGATACCGTCATATAAATCAATTCCTGCCACAATTTCAATTCCGTCATCCTCTTTACAGATACCGGTAATCACCTGTCCCATTTTGCCGTTGCAGCCGTTCATAATTGCTTTTATCATGTTGTTGTCCTCTCTTTACTTTTCTTCCTTCTATTCATTTTAATACGAAAAGTGCCAAAAGACAACTAAGCCCGCACATCCAGCCCGTAATTTTTCATGGCTTCCGCTAACTTCGCCGCATTTGCCTCTGTCATCTCCGTCAGTGGAGAACGCAGGGAACCAACCTCCATACCCATGAGGTTTAACGCCTTTTTCACCGGAATCGGATTCACTTCACTAAAGAGCGCATCCACTAAAGGCTGTGCCTTTAACTGCATTTCCATCGCTTTCTTCGTATCGCCGTGAAAGAATGCCATACACATCTCATGGACATCCTTCGGCGCAATGTTAGACCACACGGAAATCACACCCACTGCCCCGATTGCCATCAACGGCACCACGATACCGTCCTCGCCGGAGTAAAGGTCTAACTTTCCGTCTGTCAAATACATGGTTCTTGCCGCCTGCGCCACATTTCCGGTCGCCTCTTTGATTGCCACGATATTCTCCACATCATGGTAAAGCTTTGCAGCGGTCTCCGGCAGAATGTTGCATCCGGTTCTGCCCGGCACGTTGTACATAATAATCGGCAGCTTCACAGAATTGGCAATCTGGGTATAGTAATCAATGAGTCCGCCCTGCGTTGCTTTATTATAATAAGGAGTCACCGCCAAAAGACCGTCCACGCCTGCCGCTTCCGCCTCCTTAGACAAATGCACTGCCTCTCTGGTGCAGTTAGAACCCGTTCCTGCCACCACCGGGACACGGTGCTTTGTAAATTCCACTGCCGCTTTGATTACCGCAGAATGCTCCTCTGTGGTTAAGGTGGAGCTTTCACCCGTTGTTCCTGCAATAATGATGCAGTCCGTTCCCTCTTTAATCTGGAACTCAATCAGCTCCTCTAATTTGTCATAATTCACTTCCTCATTGTTTTTCATCGGTGTAACAATCGCCACACCTGCACCCTTAAAAATAGACATTGCATTTCCTCCTAAAAAAAACCGACTCACGGTGAGCCGGCTTATTATTGAATCATTCTGTAATAAATTCCGATAGCTCCCCACCTTGTAAAAGATGACAGTCATAAAGTTGTTCACTTTATGCC
>JAGAIK010000482.1 GCA_017626625.1 Roseburia sp. | reverse complement strand
GCTACACATTCATCCGGGTTTAAGGATTTGCTCGGCTCTTTGCCTGTCAACTGTCTTACCTTATCCTGTACAGCCGGGATACGGGTAGAACCGCCGACTAATAATACCTGACCTAAATCTGCATTGGTTAAGCCTGCGTCTTTCATAGCGTTCTGAACCGGGATTGCAGTTTTCTCTACCAGGTCATGTGTCAGTTCATCAAATTTTGCTCTGGTAAGGTTCATGTCAAAATGCTTCGGTCCCTCGGCAGTTGCTGTGATGAACGGCAGATTGATGTTGGTTGTGGTTGCGGAGGATAACTCTTTCTTTGCTTTCTCAGCAGCCTCTTTTAATCTCTGAAGCGCCATCTTATCGTTGGAAAGGTCAACGCCCTCTGCTTTTTTGAACTCGTCAATCATCCACTGGGTAATCTTGTTGTCGAAATCGTCACCGCCTAAGTGTGTATCACCATTGGTGGATAATACTTCGATAACGCCGTCGCCAATCTCAATGATAGAAACATCGAAAGTACCGCCGCCCAAGTCGTATACCATGATTTTCTGCTCTTTTTCATTGTCAAGACCGTAAGCTAATGCTGCTGCGGTCGGCTCGTTGATGATACGTTTTACATCAAGCCCTGCAATCTTACCTGCATCCTTGGTTGCCTGACGCTGTGCGTCGTTAAAGTATGCCGGAACGGTGATCACCGCCTCCGTTACCTTCTCTCCTAAATAGCCCTCTGCGTCTGCTTTTAATTTCTGAAGCACCATAGCGGAAATCTGCTGCGGAGAATACTGTTTGTCGTCGATGGATACTTTATAGTCTGTTCCCATATGTCTCTTAATAGAAGCAATGGTTTTCTCTGCGTTGGTTACTGCCTGACGTTTTGCCGGCTCACCTACTAATCTCTCACCTGTCTTTGTGAATGCCACGATGGATGGTGTGGTTCTTGCGCCTTCCTGATTTGCAATACCGGTAGGCTTTCCACCTTCCATAACTGCCACACAACTGTTTGTTGTTCCTAAGTCAATACCAATGATTTTTCCCATGATTTATTCCTCCTCATTCTGAAAATGAAATTAATAAACTAATTTATATGCTATAAAAATCTGTCTCCAGACTTTTATGTCTAAACCTTTGCCGCCGTACTAGGATACGACTGCCACCATACTGTGTCTTACCACGCTGTCCTTGTACATGTAGCCCTTCTGTAATTCCTGTGCCACCACGCCAGATTCAAACTCCTCACTCTCCACCTGCATGACTGCATTGTGGTATTCCGGGTCGAACTCTTTTCCAAGCGCTTCAATCGGCGTCACTCCGATGGTCTCTAACTCGGTGAGCATCTGGCGGTAAATCTTATCCATTCCCACCACGAAAGCATCCTCTTTCTGTTCCTCCGGCACGCCTGCAAGCCCGCGTTCAAAATTGTCAATCACCGGAAGGATTTTTTCTACAATGCTTCTCGCTCCCATGTCGTACATCTGTGTCTTTTCTTTTTCGGTACGTTTCCGGAAGTTGTCGAACTCCGCCATCTGGCGTTTTACCTGGTCGGTGAGTTCTTCTATCTGCTCATCCTTTTTGTCTTTTTTCTTTTTGAAAAAGCCTTTTTTGGCGCCGTCCTTTTCCCCGGCAGCCTCTTCTGCTGTCTCTCCGGAAACTTCTTCCTCTGCTGTCTCCTGCGCCTCTTCCCCGGCAGCCTCTTCCTCTGTGGTCTCCTCTGTGCTTTTTTCCTCCGCTGCCTCTGTGGTTTCTTCTGTCACATCTTCTGCTGTCTCTGTATCTTTTTCTTCTTCTAAAATTTCTTCTTTCTTATCTGCCATCTATAAACCGCCTTTCTATGTCTGTTCCTTCGACTTATCTAAAATTCCATCCAAGGAACTCTTCAAGGTCTTCAGGTTATCCATTACTTTCTCAGAATCCCTACGCTTCGGTCCGACAATTCCTATCGTTCCCCGTATGCCCTCCCCTAATTCATAGGTTGCGGTGACAACACTGCAATCCTTCATGGTCTGAATGGGGCTTTCATTTCCTATATAAACCTGAATCCCTGTATTTTCTTCATCTAACAGGTTTTCAGTGACCAGACTGGCTAACTGCTGCTTTTCCTCGAAGGTGGAAATCAGTTCGCTTGCCTTCTCGGAGTCTCTCAATTCCGGATATTTGAAAAAGTTTGTGGTTCCGCTGGTGTAAATGCGGATATCCTCTTCCTGTCCCATGGTCTCCGCCACGGTATCAAGCACATTGCTGATGATGTTGCTGTGAATGCCTGCCTGTTCCTTCAGCTTCGCTATGGTGGCTAAATTGATTTCCTCTAATGCCAGACCGTTGAGATTGGCGTTTAAAAGAAAATTCAGCTTCAACATCGTCTCGTTGTCAATGGGCTCTTCCACCGGAATGATTTTATTCTTCACCAGATTGCCCTGGGTGACTATGGTGGCAAGTATCTGCTCATCATCCATATGGGAAAGCTGAATGAATTTTACCTTGTTCTTGTGGTAAGTGGGCGCTGTCACCATGGTGGCATAATTGGTATTGTTGGCAAGGATTTTTGCGACCTGCTGCAATACCTGCTCCATCTTCTCGGTGTGCTCGATGACGAAATTCTTCATATCGTCCACTTCCCGCTCCTTGTCCGCCATCAGGTGGTCCACATAAAAGCGGTAGCCCTTGTCGGAAGGAATACGTCCCGCCGAGGTATGGGGCTGTAAGATATAGCCCAGTTCCTCTAAGTCTGCCATCTCGTTTCGGATGGTGGCGGAACTTAAATTCAAATCCGTGTACTTCGATATGGTTCGTGAACCTACCGGCTCGCCTGTCTCTAAATAGTTTCGGATAATGGCATTTAGAATTTTCGTTTTTCGTTCATCTAATTCTAACTCGTCCATTCTGTCCTCCATTTCCTCTTGTTAGCACTCGTTGTGGTGGAGTGCTAATATCTATGTACTTAAGATAGCACTGGTGGTATTCTTTGTCAACAGGGAAATTGGAAAATTTGCGGAATTTATACATTTTTTATAATTGAAGGGGGAAAAAGAGGTGTATTGGCAATTATACGCCTGACCTGCCAGGGGGTGCCAGACAGACACGCTCTCGCTCTCCAAGAACGCAGCGGATGCTAACCAAAACGTGCAAGCACGTCTGAAATTACCTCGTTAAGCACCGGCGTCCTTGGAAAGGTCTGTCTGACACCCCCTGGCAAGTCAGGCTTGGTTATTGGCAAAAAAACTGCTTACAACCTCCAAAGCGCTTCTTCATAATCTTTTACATAATACCTCATATTTTTCCTGCCCTTTGAGATAATCGTATGTCCTTCGACTTCCAGCTTTAGTCTTTGTGCTTCTATTCCGCCGGGATATTTGGGGTTTAATTCTCCGTTGGCTTTGAGGGTTCTCCAGTATGGGGTTTTGTCCTCTGTGCGCTGATGGCTTGCCCATGCCGCAATGGAAACAAAAATACCTGCGGTGATGGGTTCTGTGAAGTCTGCGCCGTTTTTCTTTGCAAAATATTCCCGTATCTCGCCCACTGTGATGACCTTGCCATAGGGAATCTGTTTCATGATTGTGTCATAGTCAATGGGCGGGGCAAAGTACATGTTCGCTCCG
>JAGAIK010000481.1 GCA_017626625.1 Roseburia sp. | reverse complement strand
GGCAGGGCGATGTTAAAATTACAGGAAGGCGACACCCATCACGGCGGATGCGGTAATTGCCAGTAAAGTGTGGGAAGAACTTCTAAAAGCCGGCAGTATGAAAAGTAATTTTCGTGTGCTGAGAAGTTCTAGGTCTTACACCGGATTTGACATAGGAAATGGAGGAAAATATGGACGTATTAAAGAGAGTACCGGTTCGTGAGCAGGAGCCAGAGGTTCGTGCCGCAAACTTTGAAGAGGTATGTTTAGGATATAACGAAAAAGAAGCAATGGAGGAGGCAGCACGCTGTCTGAACTGTAAAAACGCACAGTGTATGAAGGGCTGCCCGGTTTCCATCAATATCCCTGCATTTATCCAGGAGGTAAAAGAGGGAAGATTTGAGGAGGCTTACCAGATTATCAGTGAGTCCAGCGCACTTCCCGCAGTCTGCGGACGTGTGTGCCCCCAGGAGAGCCAGTGTGAGGGCAAATGTATCCGGGGCATCAAGGGAGAGCCTGTTTCCATCGGTAAACTGGAGCGTTTCGTGGCTGACTGGGCAAGAGAGCACGGCATTAAGCCAAAGAAAGCCGAGAAGATGAACGGACATAAGGTGGCTGTCATCGGTTCCGGCCCGGCAGGTCTGACCTGTGCCGGAGATTTGGCAAAAGCAGGCTATGATGTGACGATTTTTGAAGCGCTGCATGAGCCGGGCGGTGTGTTAATCTATGGGATTCCGGAGTTCCGTCTCCCGAAACAGAAGGTGGTTGCTGCTGAGGTGGAAAATGTAAAATCCTTAGGGGTTAAAATTGAGACGAACGTTGTCATCGGCAAATCCGTTACCATTGATGAACTGATGGAGAATGAAGGCTTTGAGGCAGTCTTTATCGGTTCCGGCGCAGGACTTCCGAGATTTATGGGAATTCCGGGAGAACAGGCAATGGGTGTATTCTCCGCCAACGAGTTCTTAACTAGGAATAACCTGATGAAAGCTTTCTTAGAGGACTATGATACCCCGATTAAAGCGGGCAAAAAAGTGATCGTCGTAGGCGGCGGAAACGTGGCAATGGATGCGGCAAGAACCGCAAAACGTCTCGGCGCAGAGGTGCATGTGGTATACCGCCGTGGTGAGGAAGAGCTTCCGGCACGTGTGGAGGAGGTTCATCACGCAAAAGAAGAGGGAATCATCTTTGATTTGTTACAGAATCCTACCGAGATTTTAGTAGACGAGGACGGCTGTGTAAAGGGTGCAAGAGTCATTAAGATGGAGCTTGGCGAGCCGGATGCCTCCGGTAGAAGAAGCCCGGTGGAAATCCCAGGTTCCGAGTATGAGATTGAGGCGGATACCGTGATTATGTCTCTTGGTACTTCGCCGAACCCGTTGATTTCTTCCACCACAAAGGGGCTTGAAATCAACCGCAGAAAATGTATCGTTGCAGAAGAAGCAAACGGCGCAACCTCGAAAGAGGGTGTATTTGCCGGAGGTGACGCTGTAACGGGAGCGGCTACCGTCATTCTTGCCATGGGTGCAGGTAAAGCGGCTGCTAAGGGAATTGATGAGTATTTGAGTAATAAATAAAAAGAAATAGTTTAGAAGCTTTCTTGTAAGCTTTAAGAGAAAGCAGGGCTGCACTTAAATCGGCAGCCCTGCTTTTTCGTACAGTTGAAAACAGAATGGTTAAATGCCGAAAGCAGGAGAACCTCTGCCAACAGGGCATTTCATGTGTTTGTGTCAGGTTACTCCAAATTCAAATGCTTCTGTATAATCACCCGGCACACAATGTAATATACGACGCAAAGGAGAATGCTCCAGATATAGGTAGTGCCCAGCATAGTTTCCAAAACGCTGCCGGCGGTACTTCCGGCTGCGCTGACTCCGGTCAATGAGATGCTGGTGTCCGCCATAGAGGAGATATATCCGGTGGCGAACATGATAATTAAAGAAGCAATCTGTTCGATAAAGTAAAGGACAACTCCCGTTACGATGGAAGCAACCACTTTATACTGGGAAAATAGCTGTCCCACGGATGCACTGGTGAAAATCCAGAGCAGATAGCCAAGGCAGGAAAGCAGCATGGAAACACACATGTGCAGGCAAAATGCTCCAAAGGAGATGCCGAGTTCACGTTCAAACTCCAAAGATACCTGACCAAACTCCGCAAAAAAATCGGAGGAGAAAACTGTCCCGTGGCTGGCGCCGAGAATGAACAGAAAAATGGAGAGTATCAGCAGTACCATGGAGCACACCATCCATACCAGAGAGGTGGCAATTTTTACATGAAAGAGCGTAGAGGATTTTACCGGCAGCGTGTGGGTTAAATAGCCCTGGTCGGAATACATGGATTTGTAAAAATGAAGGCACATGTAAACATAGGTCACAATAAACAGGGCAAAAACGGACAAAATATAAAAGACAACCAGAGCTGCCAGCATAAAGTTAAGAACAGCGGATTCTTCCTTCTGCAGCGAACTCCAGGACAGCACGAAGGTGCCTAACACCGTAATGGCGGCGAACATGCCGTAAATCAACAGCATAACCCTGGCTGTATTTTTAAATTCATGCTTAAATAATTTTCTTAACATCGAAACACCTCCCGGAATAATGCGTCCACAGATTTCCCTTCGCTGGCACGGATATCGTCCACAGAAGCAGTGAGACGGATGGTTCCATTTTGAATAAAAATCACTTCGTCTAAAATATTTTCGATATCCGCAATTAGGTGGGTGGATATCAGGATGGATGCCTCCGGTTCATAATTGGAGAGTATCACATCTAAAATATAGTCCCTGGCGGCAGGGTCTACGCCTGCAATGGGTTCGTCTAAAACATAGAGGTCTGCCCGGCGGCTCATGACAAGGATGAGCTGAACTTTTTCCTTGGTTCCCTTGGACATGCTTTTCAGTCTGTCACGGG
>JAGAIK010000480.1 GCA_017626625.1 Roseburia sp. | reverse complement strand
ATATTGCGTCCCGAGGATGTAGCCGCCGAATGGTCGGACGATGTTGCCGGATTGCTGACCGGCATGGCGAAGGTGATTCGTTTCAGCTCAAAGAATAATGCGGTAAATCAGGATAATTTCATGGTAGATACGGTTTTCTGCTATAAGGGGGAGGACTGTGAACAGTCCGGCGTTTTAAGCTGCCGCCCGGAGGAAATCCATGTGGCGGCGGTTTGTGACGGCGTAGGAGGCGGCAGTCACGGAGAACTCGCCTCCAAAGCGGCGGTGCAGGCAGCGATTCATTTCGTGGAGGCGTATCCCAGAAGGGATGTGGTACCGGACCGTCTGTTAGAGGAACTGTTAGACCAGATGAATGAAAAAATACTGCAGTTGGGTGAAAAAATCGGACGGACAGCCACTACCCTGTCCCTGCTCTTGTGGCAGGGCAACCGCTATTATGCTGTAAATATCGGCGACAGTCCCATTTATTTCCTGCGGAAAGGAAAATTAAGGCGGCTCAGTACAAGCCATACAAAGGCGGAGTTAAATCTTATGACGCAAAAGCCTGTGCAGAGGGAGGACTGGAATACGCTGATGCAGTATCTGGGAAAAAGGGGCGTGGCGGGCAGCCAGATGGCGGCGTTCCGCTATGGAAAACTGCAGAGAGGGGATACGTTTTTGATTTGCTCCGATGGGGTTTCCAAGAAAATCGAGGAAAGCCGTTTGAAACGCTTTCTTTCCAAAGGCGGAGAAAAATCTGTTTCTGCCATGTTTAAAACCATAGAGAGGAGCAGCCACAACGATAACTGCACAGCAATCGTACTGAAGTTTTAAATGGCATCTGGAAATCTTGACAGAAAGAAAGAGAAAGTGATATGATATTTTTAAGTTAGCGGTCACTAACCAAAGACCGCTAATTTATTGCAAAACGGTTAGACTTATCTAACCAGCAAAAAGTGCCTGGAAAAGAAGAAAAAGGAGAATCATTATGTTAATCAGTTTAAAGGATGCAGTAAAAAAATACGGCAGCGGGGAAGCGGAAGTTTATGCACTGGACCATGCCGGGCTTACCATTGACGAGGGAAAAATATGCGTGGTCTTAGGTCCCTCCGGTTCGGGAAAAAGCAC
The DNA here is from genome assembly GCA_017626625.1 of Roseburia sp. Classification (GTDB taxonomy): domain Bacteria; phylum Bacillota; class Clostridia; order Lachnospirales; family Lachnospiraceae; genus Roseburia. The sequence goes on along the minus strand of JAGAIK010000480.1, from coordinate 619 downwards.
GCTGTTAAATATGTTAGGCGGTCTGGATACACTGGATGAGGGGGAGCTGACCGTGGCAGGCAGAAAGGTAACGGGACTGTCACAGGAGCAGCGCACCGATTACCGCAAGGAGGATGTGGGGTTTGTTTTTCAGTTTTACAACCTGATTCCGGACCTGACGGTGGAAGAAAACATTGAAGTCGTGGCGGATATTTCCGCGAGACCGCTGGATATGGATGAGGTGTTACAGGCGTTGGATATCGAAAAATACCGCAGGCGTTTTCCGAAGGAGCTTTCGGGAGGGCAGCAGCAGAGGGTGGCGATTGCCCGTGCCATGATAAAAAATCCCAGGCTCCTGCTCTGCGATGAACTGACCGGGGCGCTGGATACGAAAGCCTCCGGGCAGGTGTTGAAGTTTGTTGAGAAAATGAACCGCCAGTTCGGTACAACGATTGTAATCATTACACATAATGAAGCCATCGCCGGTATGGCAGATCAGGTGGTCCGGCTCAAAGACGGCAGGATTTCGGAGAACCGCCGGAATGAACAGAAAATCCCGGCGGCAGAGCTTGTGCTGTAAGGAGGTTTTCAGATGAAGTTAAACAGACGCTATACACGGAATATCAGGGAAAACCTTTCT
>JAGAIK010000479.1 GCA_017626625.1 Roseburia sp. | reverse complement strand
CTGGATAACACGTCGGTCATTCCCTTATCCAGCTCATGCAGCGCACCAGACAGACGCATAAATCCCTCTTCCGTGTCCATAACGCCTGTCATCGCCAGCACATAATCGCCGGAAACCATCTCCATCTGTAAATGATATTCCTCTAATAATTTCCGGTATAACTGCTCTCCCGTCATACCGGAAGTTCCTGCAAAAATCACAATCTTGGAATCGTCCCAGTCAAAGGTTTCTTCCGCAGACAAATCCTCCCGGCACATGACGTGGAGCCGCTCTAAATCCCTGACACTCTCATAAAAGGAATCTAACTTCTTCCTGTAATTAAGAAACAGCTCCCGCCCCTCTGCCTCCATTTTCTGTATGCAGGAATCTATTCCCGCCATCAAAACATAGGAGGGTGAGCTGGTTTCATATATGCCAAGATATTTTTTTATTTTTTCCCTGTCTATCCGGTCAGAACAGACATGAAGAAGCGCCGTCTGGGTAAAGGCGGGCAGTGTCTTGTGAAGACTCATAATCACCGCATCCGCCCCCTGCCTTACGGCATTTTCCGGAAAACCCGCTCCAAAGCCGAAATGAGCGCCGTGGGCTTCATCTACAATCAAAGGTACGCCGTGGCTGTGGACAATCTCCGCAATCTCTTTCACATCTGATACAATTCCTTCGTAGGTGGGTGACGTAATCACCACCGCCCCAATGTCAGGATGCTCAAAAAATGCTTTCTGCACCTGTTCCGCCGAAATTTTTCCCTGAATACCCAGGGCAGTTATCTCCGGATAAAGATACTCCGCATGAAGCTCCCTTAGAAAAAGCCCGTGGTAAACTGCCTTATGGCTGTTCCTTGCCACCAGAATTTTTTCCCCACGCTTTCCGGCTGCGGAAATCGCCGCCAACAGACCGCAGGTGCTTCCGTTTATCAGATAAAAGCATTCCTCAGAACCGTACAAATCCGCTGCCCGCTGCTGTGCCTCCGCTAAAATGCCCTCCGCATGGTGCAGATTATCAAAACCGTCAATCTCTGTAATATCTATCTCATAGGGATTCGGAAAATTTAACGCCTGTCTTTTATGTCCCGGCATATGGAAGGGATAAATATCGGTATCTTTATATGCCTCTAAAGCTTCTTTTAAATATGGCATGAACTGTCCTTTCTCGCCCGCACACTAATATCCAGTTCCCGGCTGCGGATAAATGAAGCGTTGCCCCCTTTACGTTTTGCGCTCCATTTTTTTCTAATTCTATTTTAACACTTCACTATGGCGGTTTCCAGCAAGGATTTTTTCCTGTTTCTCCAAATTATCACTGTCCCCTTCTTATCCGTCGTTCCGGTAATCTCCAATTAACCTCCCGCAACGATTTTTCGACAAAAAACTAGGAATTTCCCCCACTAAATGTTATAATCAAAATCATTCCTTCGCAATGATAAGGATTCCGGTGACAAAAGGAGCCTGAAAAATCTCTTGACACCGGATGCTATAAGATAAACTATTTTCACGAATTACAGGAGGTTCTTATGAATCACGCATTAGTTATCCTCTGCGGCGGAAGCAGCACCCGCATGGGTACCGACAAAGCGCTGCTCCCCTTTGGAGATGCCTGCCTGATTGAATATCTGGTGCATAAATTTGAACCGCACTTTTCTAATATTTATCTCTCCGTAAAACGGAAGGGGGACTACGCCCACCTGAATCTCCCGGCGATGGAAATTGCCGACATCTACCCTAATGCAGGTCCTATGTCGGGTATTTTTTCCGGTCTGTCCATGATAAACGAGGAATCCGCTTTTTTCATGTCCGTAGACACTCCCTTTATGGAGCCGCAGACCGGCATTGCACTGCTGGAAAATTTAGAGAATGCCGATATCTGCACCCTCCGGGGAAAAGCAGGATACCTGGAAAACTCCACCGCCGCCTATTCCAAAAGCTGCATTACTTCCATCGGGAAAGGACTGCTGCTGCACCGTCTCACCTTTGACCGCCTGAAAGAGCAGCGGAACACCGTTTACCTGACAGAAAAAGCCCTCGCCAAATACACGGATACTCCGGTGGAAACCCAGTTTTTCAATCTGGATACCAGAGAGGACTATTACCGGGCGCTTCTTATGGCTGGCTTCCTCAAATAGCCCCGGTGTACCGGCATGTTTGTGCACTAATCAAAAAACCTTTCCAAATCCGGCATCCAGTCCCCGAAGAATACTTCGTCTTTGCAGACTGCCTGCCAGATAGGACCTAAAAATTTTTCTAACTTATCCACAACCTCTTCCCATTCCGGCTCTGTTTTTCCACAATGACGGAGGTACTTTTCCCACCTTTTTTTCATATATCCGTATTCCCGGTAGGAAACCAGCTCCTTCACCCTCTCTTCCTCCATGGAAATATGCTCTCTCTCACAGAGCTGCACTAATTTTTCCTTTACATGTCTGCCGTCCGCAGAATATTCCGACAGAATACGGTAAATCTGCAAGTAATGGTCCATAT
>JAGAIK010000478.1 GCA_017626625.1 Roseburia sp. | reverse complement strand
CGATTTTCCCGTACTCCGCTGTTAGCTGCCCGATGGCTGCAAGCAGTTCATCATTGACCGGGGAAACGGTGATGATGGGGCGAATGGTAGCCCGTGTGATAGCCTGCCGGATAAACTCGGCTTGGCTGAGGTCGTAATGCTCCAGCCGCCCGGTGAAGTCGGCGTATTCTTCCTCGGTCATGCGGGTCTTGACTACATGGCGGCGGTGGGGCGTGTTGTATCTCTTGGCTATGGGTATCACTCCTTTCTGTGGGCGTGGTTGTTCTCTCACTAATTGGAGAAAAACAGGGTGTGCAGCGGAACTGTTTTTGAAAAATCCGGGAAGAAATTTTACGGGTTTTTCAAGCGGCGCAAGCCGCATGGCAGGGTTTGGGGAAGGCACTCCCCAACAAGATTTACCGCAGGGGCAAAACCGCAGATATGCGGATTTTGGCACCGTGGTAGAATCTTGCTCTAAGAAACTGCCGCTTTCCTCTGTGTCTGACTTTGCGGCAATCCGCAGGGGGCGGCTTGGCTTGTTTCCGTCAATATAGCGATTGCGGCGGCGTGTCCTGCCCGCCTTTGTTTTCCCTCTACGGACAGAAACGAAAAATGCCAAACGCTCCTTTAGATTTTTTCATCACTACTACGGTAGCCCCATGTCGTTCTTCCAAATGGCGGCGGTATTCTGTTTTCATTACTACTACAGTAGACAAGTCCATTTCGGGCAAACTTCTCCGTCACTTTCTACAACAACAGGAATGTGCGGTCTGCCAAAAATGGGCGCAAAAAAAGCAGTAAATCTTTTCAGACTTACTGCTTGTATGCCGCTGTGATGGGCGGCGGGTATTCAGTTGTTAGCGGTCAAAGCGAAACTTGAACAGGCTTTCTATCAGTTTTTGGACGATATGCTCCTGCATTTCCACATTGATATGACCGTCCATTTTGGAATAGGTGCGGATATATCCGGCGTAATGGGACAGGACAGCGGCAACGGCTTCCGGGTCGCCCTCGCTTGCCTTGATTATCGTTTCATAAGGGAGTAGCTGGCTCATAGTGTATGCCCTCCAACTCTGCCCGTAGCTGCTGCAAAATAATCTTTATGCGCCGCCCGGTGGTGCTGCGTGTCTGTCCGTATTGCTCACCGATTTCCTTATGGGTCAAGCGTTGGAAGTAGTACAGAAAAATCATTTCCTGCTCCGTTTCCGGCAGAGAGGACAGGGCGGCGGCAAGGTGCGGATTTTCTAATAGGACGGTCTGTCCGCAAACTGTAAAAGGGTATTCACCGCTTGTCGGCGGCTCGGCAAAATATTCATCTGTGGTGTTGAATGGATAATGCTTTTCGTCTATCAGATAGTCAAGGGAAATTTCCCGGTTGTGGCGGCTGCGTATGCTCCGAGCTGCGTCTATGGCAGCATGGCGAATGACAATCCGGCAAAAGGCATTGTGCGTGTGTCTGATATGCTCTTGGTATTTTTCGTATTCAGTCATGGAAAATCCCCCTTTCTGAATAATGGCAAAGGGCGGCAGCACTCCTTGCTGTCGCCCTCTTGATTACCGAACAGCAAAGACGGGCGGGGCTGTCAACGGCGGTGCATTGCGCCGTTCATCTTGACCGTTGACTGGCTCGTCTGGCTTTGCTATCCCATTTAGACGTATTTCCTTTTGAAGAAAGCAGTAGATAACGCATAAGATAAAGCAAAAAGCATAATTGTCGAAACAAATGCTATCCCCATGCTGGTTTCAAAATGTTCAACGATAAACCACATAATTGCATTATCTGTTAGTTTTGACCAAACACCTAAAACAACAAGCAGTATGACCAGAATAATCATTGCCGCAAATCCAGCGTTTACTCCCAACGAATAATTGGACGGAAGTGTAAACGATAGAAATAGCAATGTTACGCAAAATGATGCTATCGTTATAAACAAATAAAAGCCAAAACGGTATGCGGGAAAACAGAAATAGGAAATTACATTTACAATCAAAGCAACACCCAATCCGATTAAAGCCATACTGCCTGCAAACACATATCGACTTTTGACAATCTGTGTTTTAGATACTGGCAGCGAAATAGCATATTTCCCCCATTTCCATTGCTCATCACACGTTGTCAATGAAATAACCATAGAAGTCACTTCAAGAGGTATCAATAGAAAACTGATGTAAATTGCGCCTGTTCCCTCTAAAACAATTATCAGCGCAATGATAATCGCAATGTCCATGACTAATCTTTTTATTCCATATTTTTTCTGAATGGTTAAGAGGTCTTTTGTTAAAAGTCCCTTCATTGCATTTCCCCCTTTACATAAAACAACATGATTTCTTCAATCGTTGCCGGACTTACAATCGCCTTGGGATAATTTTTTGCCGCCTTATCTCGATTTTTCACTAAGACCTTATACTGGTAATCCTCTTTTCGATAAGCTATAATTTCTGTCTTGTCAAGCGTATCAAAGATAGCGGCACCACAACTCACAATACCATAGTTGTCAACTAAATCGTCTTTTTCATGGCTGAAAATCACTTTCCCTTTGTGCAGAAACGTAATATAATCTGCCACTTTTTCTAAATCGCTTGTGATATGGGAAGATACAAGAACAGAATGGCTTTCGTCCTGCACAAAATCAATTAACATATCCAAAACATCATCACGGATAATCGGGTCAAGCCCGCTTGTAGCTTCATCTAAAATCAACAGTTCCGCTTTATGTGAAAGAGCAACCGCAAAAGCAAGTTTTACTTTCATTCCTTTTGAAAAATCTTTGATTTTCTTATCTTTTGGCAGTTCAAATTTTTCAAGAAATTGGCGGTAAGTAACCCATTCCCAGCCGGGATAAATGCCGGACATATATTTACCGATTTCCATAGGGGTAAAAATATCCGGGAAATGGTTTTCATCAAAAACGACGCCTAATTTACTCTTAATCTCTATTTCATCAGAAATATGGTCTTTCCCAAAAATCAAGACTTCACCGCTGCTTTTCTGAATTTCATTCAAAATGCAGTTAATCGTGGTTGACTTTCCAGCTCCATTTTCTCCGATTAGTCCCATGATAACGCCTCTCGGAAGTGAAAAGCTAACCCTGTCAAGAACAAAGTCGCCATAATCCTTAGACAGATTATGTATCTCTAAAATATTTTCGGTCATTTAATCGTCCTCCTCGTATAAAATTGTTAGCAATTCAATCAATTTATCAAAAGAAATTCCACTTGCGCGGGCGATTTCTATTGCTTCTGAAAATCTTTCCTCAATTTTCTTTTGCTGTTCTTCCAGATAAAAGTCCTGATTTTGTGCTGATACATAGCAGCCTTTTCCGGCAGTTGTTTCAATAAATCCGTCCTCTTGTAAAATTGAATAGGCTTTCTGTACAGTTAGAATACTGATATGCAAAGACTTTGCCAATGCTCTAACAGAGGGAATAGCTTCTCCTGCCTGTAATTCTCCGCTCATAATCGCAGATTTAATTTGCGTTGAAATCTGTTCATATAGCGGTCGGCTTGCCTTGTTACTTACAACTATCTCCAAACTTCCACCACCATTCCGTTTTTTAGTGTTATGCTACGACAAGTACAGTATAAAACACAAAAGAACGGATGTCAAGAGAAATACAGAAAAAGCAGAGCAAACGGTTATGTTTGTCCTGCTTTTATGGTATTATGGGGTTTGGAATAGAGGGCTACTGTCTATCTTTTTTTGTGTTACTTTACCGCACATGAGCATTCGCGCCGGGGTTGTCGTTGCCGTAGCCCTCCAGCAGATTAATTGCGCCCCAGACACCGAGGCCAGCACCGAGGGCGACCACAAGGGTCTGGAGGACCTGAACTGCACTATTGAAAAAAGCCATATTCAAAACCTTGCCGGAAGTCGGAGCAAAGAATGTCCAGACCACTATCCGCACTTCCGGCTATCCTTT
>JAGAIK010000477.1 GCA_017626625.1 Roseburia sp. | reverse complement strand
CGGAAGATTGGTTGACAGCAGCCGCCCATAATGTTCGAAGATAATCTCAAGGGTACGCAAATGTTCTTTGGAGAACTTCGCAGGACGGGCAAAATCGTAATCTTTCACCTGTTTTTCATTTTTATCTTTTATTTCATCTACATCAAGTTCACCACTGCTTAACGCTTTGAGCAAACTATCTATCTCATTCTGAGATAAGACTTCACCCATTCTTTCTCACCACCTAACAAAAAGATTCTAGTCCTATTCGGTTGTCACGCTGGAGAAATTCACACCAACGATGAAGTCTTTCGAGCCGAACATTTCCTGCATAGCCGCTAAAATATCGTCCTTTACGCTCTGATAACCATTTGCGTTAAAGTCCTCTAAGGTATAGTTGCTTACAATCGTATTGATTTCACTCTGGATAATGGTTTCCTTCGCGGAAAGCCCCTCTGCTCCTTTATAGTCCTTATAACCGTCGCTCTGGGTATTCATGGAAAGGCTGACTGAAAATACTGCGTAATGCTTCGCTCCGTCCTCGCCGGGCTGTAAATTCACCGTAAAGCTGGACTCAATCGCATAAGTCTCAATATCCTCAATAGGAACCGTCGGTGTACTCTGGTCTTCGCCGCTCTCTAATTCCAGATTGATGGCGGAACATACCTGGTCAATCAGTTCATTTGATTTTCTTGTCTGCGGTACAATGGTAAACGTAAGGATTGCCGTCAAAACCAGGTTTACTAATACCAGTGCTAAAATAATTACTGACATCAAATTTTTTTTCATACTTTTACTCTCCTGCTCAATTTAATTCCGAACTGTACGAATTATATATCTTTATGACAACCCGCCGGTTCCTTGCACGCCCCTCCGGAGTAGAGTTATCCGCAATCGGGACATATTCTCCTCTCCCCGCCGACTTGATGTGGGAAGGCTCTATTGTTGTAATCTCCCTCAGATAATCACTGACGGAACGTGCCCGGTAAAAGGAAAGCACGTTGTTATCCTCATAGGTCGAAGAGTGTATCGGCACATTGTCCGTATGCCCTTCTACCTCAATGATATTGTCCTGATAGGTTTCTAACATTTTTCCTATCTTGTCAATCAGCGGATATGCCTCCTGCTTAATCTCGGATTTCCCTGAGTCAAACAGCAGCGCTCCATTCATATTTAAAAGCACATACTGGGCATTGAAATCCACTTCCACCTCATCCTGGATGCCATATCTTGCAACCGCCTCTTCGATAGCCTGCGCCATCTCTTCGGACTCCTCTAGTGCCTGTTCCTTATACTGCTCTACTACGCTGCTCTCCTCGCCCTCTTCTTCCTCCGTTTTGGAGTTCGACTTATCCTTATAATAGGAATCTAGCATCTCAAGCTGGCTGACACCGGAGGAAACCAGTTCGCCCTCCCCGATGGAAGCGCCGCCGTTCTGAAGAATACTGAAGGTATTTTGAAAAGATGCTATAATCTGTTCGAATTTCTCCGCATCCACTGTGGACATGGAAAACAACAGTACGAAGAAACAAAGCAGCAGGTTCATCAAATCCGAGAAGGTGTTCATCCAGGCAGGGGAACCCTTGGGTATATCCTCCTGTTTTTTTCTCGCCACTATTCTTCACCTCCACGTTCGTCCTCAGCAGGGTTATTACGCGCTGAAGGAGCCAGAAACGATTTCAGCTTTTCTTCTATAACTCGCGGATTCTCTCCCGCCTGAATGGACAGGATACCCTCCACTGTAATTTCCTTCATCATCATCTCTATATCATTATTTACTTTTAACTTGGAAGCAATCGGGTTACACAGCCAGTTTGCAATCAGAGAACCATATAACGTTGTTACCAGAGCGACTGACATAGACGGTCCGATAGAGGATGGGTCGTCCATGTTGTTTAACATCAAAATCAATCCAATCAGGGTACCAATCATACCCCAGGCAGGACCGAGCTCTGCCCATTTCTCCCATACTGCGATGGATTTCTTATGTCTCGTCTCAATGCAGGACAAGTCTGTCTCCATAATTCCCCGGACCAGCTCCGGGTCTGTACCGTCTACCACCAGCATAATTCCCTTTTTCAAGAAATCATCTTCAATATTGTTGGCTGCTTCTTCCAATGCCAGCAATCCTTCTTTTCTCGCTGTGTTAGACAACTCAATAATATTCCGGATAACCTCTGACGGGTCCCGTACTTCCTCTTTAAATGCCAGTGCCGCACTCTTCATACCATTGATAAAGTCCGACAGCTTATTCGAACCAAGCGTACCGGAAATGGAACCACCAATGGTGATAATAACGGAAGCCAGGTCAAACATATTCGCCAGACCTGCGAAACCACCATTCGAATACACACCAAAGACAAACATAATTGCGCCAAGCAGTAAACCTGCCAAAGAAGCTATATCCAATTTTATCCACCTACCATCCCTGATTTTTATCTTAGTAAAATCTCTCTTCTCCGCCGGGTTTCAATCCTTTGCTCCCCCGTTCGGCCCGATTTCCCTGTATATGATTTTACTAAATTTTTAACATCTTGTCTACTTTCTTTTGCAAATCTCTACATTCTCCGCCATGATAAAAGCAGTGAAAAGACCATGCAGCCTGGTCCAACCTGTACGAAAGGACCAGGCTGCATGGTTAGTATACCATATATGGTAGAATGTGTGAACACATTTTCCATATATATTTCAAATTTTTCTAATTATCTACACAAAACGATTGATTAACGTTTCAGATTTACCAATTCCTCAAGCAGAGTATCAGAAACGGTGATG
>JAGAIK010000476.1 GCA_017626625.1 Roseburia sp. | reverse complement strand
TCATATAAAAGGCATTCACCGCAATACAAATGCTGCCCAGGGGCACAAACATTAGCGTATAATAATAAAGGGGCGGTATGGCGCTGATACTTCTCTTTTTCCAGCACACAGAAAGCACATGCACCAGAATCATCATCAGGATTTTGGATATCACCGAACCTAACATGGTAAAACTTTCCTGACTTTCTCCCATCTGGTTCAAACCAAAATAGACCATCATTTCCGTCAGGCACCACACGGCATAAAACAGCACCAGGTACAGAAGCTTCAAACGCCCTGTTTTTTCATAACCCACCGCAGAAATAAGCAATGCCAGCAATATCGTGAGAACCATATTCCATATCGAAGCGTTCCCCTTGTGATACTCATTAAAAATCTGGTACACCGCAAACAATATCCAGGCTGCCAGCGTCATCCATTCCGGTTTCTTTGGCTCAAAAAGCGTCCCCAGAAATTTTTTTAAAATCCAGATGGTGGCAATAACCATGGTGATATCTAACAGGAAGTAGGAAAAATTACGCATCAATCTCACCTCCCAACAATTTTCCATAATCCCAACTGAATTGTTTCTGCCTGTCCTCACTGATGGACAGCCTTCTCCCATTCACCAGAGTTACCTCGGTTTTAGAGCGGGATTTAATGAGATGATAGTTGACCAGAAAAGACTGGTGTATCCTTAAAAAAGGGACTTTTCCCTCCGCTAACTGCTTTTCCGCATCATTCAGCTTTCCGTTAAAGGTCTCCGTCTCCCCTGTCTTTAAGTGGATATGAAGCTGTCTGCCGCAGCTCTCCATAAACATAATTTCACAGCAGGGGATTTTATGTTCTTCACTTTTATAGCGGTATGTAAAATAAAAATTTTTGCTGCTGATTTTCTCTATGGCATCTAACAGCGTCTTTTCAAATTCCGCCCCGGCTATTGGCTTTTTTATAAAGGAAAAGACATCTAAACGGAATAATTCCATCAAATATTTATCATATCCTGAGACATAAATAAGCAGGACATTTTCATCTATCTTTCGAATCTGCTTCGCCGTCTCAATCCCATTTTTCCCTTTCATCTGAATATCGAGATAGAGCAAATCATAGCGGTCTTTCTTCTGAAATTCCCTTTCTAATTCCTCTCCGCTGAAAAACACCTCCGTATCAACGGCAATTCCTTCTCTCTGGCATATCTTAAGAATCAAGTTCTCTATTCCGCCGGCAATGGCTGTCTCATCATCACAAATCGCTATCTTTACCATGCTCCTGTTCTCCATCCCTTCTGCCTTCCGGCACACGCGGGTTTCCATTTTCCTGTAAAAACAAAAATTCCCCGAAAAAAATTCTTTTCTCGGGGGTAAAATAAGTAATCAAAAAAGTATGTCATTTTGTATCTGTAGGTCGATTATAGCATGGGGCTGCAGCGAAGGCAATGGGAGCTTTTGTCGAAAAATAAGGTTATCTGACGTTAGTTCAATCCTTTTTATACCGAAGAAAATACCCAGGAACGGAAAGTTCCGGGGCATTTTCTTAATAAATAACAGCTTATTGTACAAAACTTTACTACTATAAAATATTTTTCTACTGTAAAATATTTTTCTACTGTAAAATCTTTTACTATTGTAAAAGTGAAAGAACACCCTGTGTAGACTGGTTTGCCTGTGCAAGCATAGACTGACCTGCCTGTGCAAGAATGTTGTTCTTGCTGTACTCAACCATTTCTTCTGCCATATCAGTATCACGAATACGGGATTCTGCGGTCTGGGTATTCTCGGCTGCGGTATCAAGGTTTGCGATGGTGTGCTCCAAACGGTTCTGGATAGCGCCCATTTTACCGCGCTGCTCAGATACTTTCTTGATTGCCTCATCAATGGTGGTGGTAGCTTTCTGTGCACCCTCCTGGGTACTTAAATCTACCTTGTTTCCGTCAACGCCCAGTGCTCTTGCGCTCATATCCTCAAGGGAGAAGCTCATGGTCTGACCTTCATTAGCACCAATCTGTAAGGTAATGCCGTCTCCGGTAGAAACACCGTCATAGCCTTCCTGTCCCCACATTGCCTTTGTGCTGCCAAGACCTGCACCTGCTGTTGTTCCACCCATGGTAACATCACTCAGAGTGCTTGCGCCGCTGGTTGCAAATAATGTATTCGGCTCATCCGGCGTAGCGCCACTTAAGGTTACCGTGAAATCAAAGCCTTCTTTTGCAAGAATATCCTCAATATCTGCCGCCGTATATTCTTTTCCGGCTGCAAGATGGATGGTATATTCCCCTTCTGTAACCGCATTTGTTGCATTTGTTGTAATAGCCGTTGTAGTTTCAATCTCTTCCTTTCCATCTGCCCTGTCAAATGCAAATTTAAATACAGTATCATTAAATTCTGCACCGTATTTATTTGCGGTAAAACTGATGGTATTTGCTCCTACAAAACCACCTGTTCCCATCGTTCCATCATCGGAAACTGCCTTTACACCTGCTGCTGTTACAGTTCCTGCGGTGGTTGCTGCATCCGCATTAAATGTACCGTTTTTCAAAGAAACAGTCACTTCCGCCGGTGTTCCTGTAGCTGTGGAATCTTCCTGTTTTGCATTGTCAATTAACTCATCTATCTCATCCTGGCTATATACCTTATTCAGGGAAAGATTTAAAGTTAATGTTTTGCCTGTTGCATCCCAGATAGCTGTTTCCTGTCCTACCTTTGTTGTTGCAGCCGCTGTAGTAGCTATTTTAACGCCCGCTACATTAGAAGTAACCAGTGCACCATCTAATGTAGTGTCTACTACACCAAACTTTGGACCGGAACCAGTGGTTGCCGTACTTCCGGAGCGGCTGCCGTCTAACAGCTTCATTGTATTGAACTCAGTTGTCTCTGAAATTCTGGTCAGTTCTTCCTGTAACTGGCTGATTTCGTTCTGAACTGCCTCACGGTCATCATCTGTCTCAACGCCGTTGGCTGCCTGAACAGAAAGCTCACGCATTCTCTGTAAGATAGAATGCTGCTCGTTTAATGCACCCTCAGCGGTCTGAATTAAGGAAATACCGTCCTGTGCGTTATCAGAAGCTTTGTTTAATCCGCGAATCTGGCTTCTCATTTTCTCAGAAATGGAAAGACCTGCTGCGTCATCTGCTGCACGGTTAATTCTGTAACCGGAAGATAACTTCTCAGAAGATTTTGCCTGTAAATTCGTTGTGATACCCAAGTTTCTGTTTGCGTTCATCGCTGACATGTTGTGCTGTACTACCATAAATTTTTACCTCCGTGTGATAAATTTTCTGCCGCATTTACGGCTTGTTTTGGGAATCCGTTCCCGTTTATAATAAGCCTGACCCCTAGGATAGTCCGGCATTATTACCCTGTCTTATCCTTCTCTTCTCTGCTTCATTTCCGCCGGGAGAACCATTCCTGTCCCCCTGCTTTTTTCATTACGTCTTTCCCGCCTGATAATCTCCGTTATCTCCCGCTTCGCCTCCTCTGAAATTCCTTTTTCCCTATAATAAGGAGAAGGCTGCTTTTTAGAAGAGCTTCTGGCAATATTTACATCCTTTGGCGCCTCCACTAGCATGTGAATGTTATTAGAGGAACCTCCGGAAAAAATAACCCGGATATCCTCTCCGATATCAATAAATTCTCCCGGTTTTAAAGTAAGTTTCAGCATAGGCTAACCTCCCTGTTTGAAAACCACTCCAGATTTTGTAACATTTCCTATAGAAATGTTGCATTTTTGTAAAAAAGAGACGGAAAGATTAGGAGATGAAAAAGAATATGGGAACAACACAACCAATTCGAAGTAAAAAAGATTTAGAACAGTTTATGACTTATTACAAGACAGTAAAGCCCAATCCGCGGAATTATACCCTCATCGTTATGGGGATTCATACTGCACTGCGAATCAGCGATATTTTAAACCTGCGATGGAATGATGTTTTTGATTTTGAAAATAACTGTTACCGAAGCCACCTCGCCATACGGGAGCACAAGACAGGTAAAAACACGGTAATTGCCATAAATCTTCATATTAAAGAAGCTTTAATAAATTTCAGGCAGACACGCAGCGTTTCACCCGAAGACTTTCTTTTTACGAAAAATACAAATTATCAAATACCCATAAGCCGCACCCAGGCATTCCGTATTATCAAGGAAGCTGCCTCCGGGATTTCTGACAGGGAGCATATCAGTTGTCATTCTATGCGCAAAACCTTTGGGTATTATGCCTGGAAACAGGGCACTCCCCCGGCTCTTCTTATGGATATCTACAATCATTCTTCCTACCAAATAACAAAAAAGTATCTTGGAATAGGTCAGGATGAAAGGGATGATATCTTTTTAAAAATTGATATTACTTAAAAATGGAAAAAAATTTGAAAATAACTGTAAAGATTTGAATGATAGAACCGATATATAAAGTGTAAATCAAAAATGCAACATTTCTATAGGAAATGTTGCATTTTTATTTTACACAATTTATCTGTTTTTATTTATTATAAAAAAATAAAGTATTCATTCCCAGGCTTCATGGATTTGAATACTTTACCTGCTAATTTTTATGAAAAAGAAGAAAGAACAAACGATTTCATAGGAACAACTTTCCTACGAAATAAAAAACTCCAAAGACTAACATCTTCGGAGCTTTTAGAGAGGCGACAATCGGATTTGAACCGATGATAAGGGTGTTGCAGACCCGTGCCTTACCACTTGGCT
>JAGAIK010000475.1 GCA_017626625.1 Roseburia sp. | reverse complement strand
TGGGAACGGCAAGCACTCAGTTTTCCCTGAAATCCAAGGTGGAGAACCAGGTGAGAAGCAAGGTAAAGGATATTCTTGTGGGCTCCGGACTTTACAACCACGCGGAGGTGTCGCCTGAGATTGATATTGACTTTGATGAGAGAAGTGAGGCAACCCACGAATATTATGCTCCTGATGGACAGGAAAACGGCATGATTGACCAGATTAAGGAGTATGAGGCCGATTCGGTGGGCGGCGGTGCGGCAGCGCCTGGTACGGATTCCAATGGTGATACCACCACTTATGTGATTGAGGATGAGAGTTATACCAGTTCCACGGTGACAGATACCACAACGGATTATCAGAATAATGAGCGGATTACGGAAAGCAAGTCCAACGGCGGAACGATTAATTATGATACGTCCTCCATCGCAGCGGCGGTGAAAACCTATACGGTATATTCCGAGGATGTTCTGCGGGCTTCCGGAGCTTTGGACAATATGACTTTTGAGGAATATATTGCTGCAAACAGCACGCCTACCAGGGAGACTGTGGACCAGGAATATTATGATATGATATCCAACGCTACCGGTATTCCGGTGGACAATATCACGATTGTGGCAACCAATGAGCCGGTATTCCAGTATTCTACCGGAGGCAGAACCTGGTCAGATTATTTCCAGATTATTGTGGCAGTTCTCATTTTCCTTCTGTTGGGATATGTGGTATTCCGCAGCACCAGAAAGGAAAAGACACCGGAGATGGAGCCGGAGCTTTCGGTGGAGAGCTTATTGGAATCCACAAAGGAAAACCAGGACGAACTGGCGGATATCGGGTATGCTGAGAAATCGGAGACCAGAGTATTAATAGAAAAATTCGTAGAGGAAAATCCAGAGGCGGCAGCGTCATTATTGCGCAACTGGCTGAATGAGGAGTGGGAATAGTTTATGGCAGCAACAGAGGAATATAGTGGCGTACAGAAAGCGGCAATCTTGCTGATTGCATTAGGACCGGAGCGGTCCGCCGATTTGTTCAAGCATCTGAAAGAGGATGAAATCGAGGAATTGACCCTGGAAATTGCAAATACCAGAAGTATTTCTCCGCAGGTAAAAGAGGATGTGTTAAATGAATTTTACCAGATTTGTCTGGCACAGCAGTATATCGCAGAGGGCGGTATCGGTTATGCTAAGGAGCTGTTGGATAAGGCTCTGGGCAATGAAAAAGCACAGGAGGTTATTACCAAGCTGACGGCTTCCCTGCAGGTGCGTCCTTTCGAGTTTGTGCGTAAGACGGACCCAAGCCAGTTACTGAACTTCATACAGGACGAGCATCCGCAGACCATTGCGATGATTCTGTCCTATCTGACCTCAGCGCAGGCGGCGATGGTGTTGGGAGCACTGCCGCCGGAAAAACAGGCGGACGTTGCAAAACGTATTGCCATGATGGACCGGACTTCGCCGGACGTGATAAAGGAAGTGGAGCGTGTGTTAGAGAGAAAGCTGTCCTCACTGGTAAATCAGGATTACACCATCGTGGGCGGTGTGGATGCTATCGTAAACATTTTAAATACCGTAGACCGTTCCACAGAGAAACATATTATGGAGTCTCTCGAAATCGAAGAGCCGGAGTTAGCAGACGAAATCCGCAAGAAGATGTTCGTATTCGAGGATATTCTGCTGCTTGATGACCGTGCTATCCAGAGGGTGCTTCGTGACGTGGATAATTCCGACCTTGGCATTGCTTTGAAGGGTGCCAATGAGGAGGTTCAGAATGTTATCTTTAAGAACCTGTCCAAACGTCTTGCTGCCATGATTAAAGAGGATATGGAGTTTATGGGACCTGTCCGTATGAAAGATGTGGAAGAGGCGCAGCAGAAGATTGTAAGTGTAATTCGTAAATTAGAGGATGCAGGAGAGATTGTTATCTCCAGAGGCGGAGGTGACGAGATTATTGTCTAATCTTTATAAACCGTGGTCTGTCCGTGCCGAAGAGACAAATGCCCGGGTGATTAATTCCGATGCGCTAATCGACAACTACATAGAGAAAAAGCCGGTAAAAAAGCCTCGGACGGTGGATGCGGACGGCTTTGCCAGAGGGCTGGTTGCACCGGAGGTAGAACCTGTGGTTCCGGAGGAGTCAGACGAGGAATTGCTCCTTGAAGCAAACCAGAAAGCGGAAACCATCTTAGCCGAGGCGAGGGAAGAGGCGGACGCCTTACTTGCCAAGGCGCAGGCAGAGGTGGAGAAAATCCGTGAGGAAGCCAGAAAACAGGGCATTGCGGAGGGGCAGACGTGGCTCGAAGAGGAAACTGCCAGAAAAAAAGAGCAGTTAGAGGCGGATTACCGGGGAGACAGGAAAGCCCTTGAGACAGAATACATTGAGAAGAGAAAGACCATGGAAGCGGATTTGGTGGATGTGATTCTTAAGGTATTCAACAAGGTGTTTCATATCCAGTTTGATAATAAGAAACAGATATTAGTGTCCCTCATTGATGATGCGATTATGAATATCGAGGGTGAGAAGCATTTCCGTATCAAGGTGGCGGAGGACAACCTGCTGTTTTTGGAAAATAACAAAGAAGATATTTTAAACCGCGTGGGGCATGATATCGAGTTGGAGATATTAGCGGATTCCTCTTTAGAGGGGAACGACTGTATCATAGAAACCGATTCCGGAGTATTTGACTGCAGCTTGGGAACACAGCTTGAAAACCTGATAAAGGATATCAGGTCATTATGTTCATAGGTGAGATGGCATGACGCAGAATTATGATAAATATTTACAACTGGCAGAAAAAACATATTTTAACCGACTTGGAAAGGTTGTAAAAATTGTTGGACTTACCATAGAATCCGTTGGACCGGATGCAAAACTGAATGATTTGTGCCGGATTATCATTGACCGGGAAAACAATATTTCCGTTATGGCGGAGGTGGTGGGGTTCCGGGATAAACGGCTTTTGCTTATGCCCTTTGACAATGTGGAGGGCATCGGCGTAGGATGTACCGTAGAGAGCACAGGTCATCCCCTTTCCGTCATGGTAGGGGAAGAACTGTTAGGGCATACCCTAGACGGTATCGGCAGACCCACGGATGTGGAGAAGCTGAATGCAAAATACGAGTACCCGGTGGAAGCGCAGCCCCCGGACCCTATGGCAAGGAAGATTATTGACGAGGTGCTGCCTTTAGGCGTAAAGGCGGTAGACGGGCTGATTACCGTAGGAAAGGGACAGCGTATCGGAATCTTTGCGGGATCTGGTGTGGGAAAGAGTACTTTGCTTGGTATGTTTGCCCGCAATACAAAGGCGGATATCAATGTCATTGCTCTGATTGGAGAGCGAGGCAGGGAGGTGCGGGAGTTTGTGGAGCGTGACCTCGGCGAGGAGGGCATGAAGCGTTCTGTAGTAGTGGTTGCCACCTCCGACAAACCTGCGTTGATTCGAAATAAAGCGGCAAAGACCGCCACAGCTATTGCGGAATATTTCAGGGACCAGGGGAAGGATGTCCTTCTGATGATGGATTCTCTGACACGTTTTTCCATGGCGCAGCGTGAAATCGGTTTAGCCTCCGGCGAGCCCCCGGTGACCAGGGGTTATCCCCCCAGCGTGTATTCGGAGATGCCGAAGCTGTTAGAGCGTGCCGGAACCTCCCGGATAGGCTCTATTACAGGGCTTTATACCGTATTAGTAGACGGCGACGATTTCAACGAGCCTATTACCGATACGGCAAGAAGTATCTTGGACGGACATATTATGCTGTCACGAAAATTGGGGCATAAAAACCATTATCCGGCGATTGATATTTTGCAAAGTATTTCCCGTGTTATGAGTTCTATTGCCACCGGTGAGCATAAAGAACTGGCAGGAAAATTAAAAAATGTCCTTGCAACCTACAGTGAGGCAGAGGATTTGATTAATATTGGTGCATATAAAAACGGAACCAACCGTGAAATTGATTATGCAATTCAGAAGATACATGCAGTCAACGAATTTCTGATGCAGAAAACAGATGAAAAGTTTGAATTTGATGAGGAAATCGAACTGCTCCGCAAAGTGTTTGAAGCATAAAAGAGGATGAGGCTATGGCAAAGTTTGTGTACCGGATGCAGAATATTTTAAATATCAAAGAGAAAATCGAGAATCAGGAAAAGATTGCTTACGGAATGGCAAATGCGCGCCTTGCGGAGGAACAGGAGAAACTGCAGGGGATTATGATACGCCGGGCAGGCTATGAGGCGAAGTCGAGGGAGCTTGTTTCCGGCAGCCTTCAAATCCAGGAGATTAAGGAGTGCAAGCGTGCCATTGATGTGATGAAGAGCCGCCAGAGAACCCAGATGATGAATGTCCACGGGGCGGAGCGCAATGTGGAGCAGGCGAGGCAGAGGCTGAATGAGGCAATGATAGAGCGCAAGACCCATGAAAAGCTCAGGGAAAAAGCCTTTGATGAATTTTTAGAAGAAATCAAGCACGAAGAGTCAAAGGAAATCGACGAATTGGTCAGCTACAGTTACCATGAGGACGAGCCGGCAGACAAACAACAGAGTTAGGATGGTGAAACAATGGCAGAAGCAAGGGAAGAGACTGCGGTAGATAAGAAAGCAGCAAAGAAAGCGGAAAAAGCTAGAAAAAAAGAAGAAAAGAAGCTGGCGAAGCTGAATCAGGCGGAGGCAGATGATTTGGAGATGGAGGAGGAGACTGCCGGAGGCAAGGTGGCGGTTTTCTTTGTGACACTTATCATTATCCTTGTCTGGCTGGCGATTATAGTCCTTCTGATTAAGTGGGATGTGGGAGGTTTTGGCTCCGGCGTACTGGCTCCCGTCTTAAAGAATGTGCCTTATGTCAATAAGATTCTTCCCGATAGTGTGACGGAGGAGGTTTCCACCGAG
>JAGAIK010000041.1 GCA_017626625.1 Roseburia sp. | reverse complement strand
CTGATGTTATAAATGCTTTTTAATTATGCAGAATGGGGTTTTTTTATGAGAAAAGTAAATCTTAACTATCTTGAAGCCGGCATGGTGACTGCCGACGCAATTAAAGCAAAAAATGGACAGACGATTGTGGAAAAGGGAGTTACCTTAGACCGCCAGTCCATCCTTCGTCTTTCCTTTTATGATATCACTGACGTATACGTGGAGGGCGAACCGGAAAAGGAAACGGATGCCGCGCCAAAACATAACTTTACGCCCACTTACTCCCAGAAGGTCAAATCTTCCCAGCAGTTTCAGACATTTCAGTTTGACCACTCGGTTGCGTTAAATTTCATCAAGACTAATTTTGAAAACTATGTCTTCCATGACCAGCCGTTAGACATTCACGGCTTATTGAAACAGACCACTGCGCTGTTTGATTCCTGTAAGACGTCGCTGGATTTATTTGACATGTTAAACAACATGCGTTCCTACGATGACAGCACCTACGCCCATTCCCTGAATGTGGCTTTAATCTGCCGCCGTCTCGGAAAATGGTTAAAGGTGGATACGGCGTCTTTAAATACCCTGACGCTGTGCGGTCTGCTTCATGATATCGGCAAGCTGCGGATACCGGATGAGATTTTAAATAAACCGGGGTCCTATACGGATGAGGAATTTGATTTGGTGAAAAAGCATACACAGTACGGGTACGACCTGTTAAAGGATTTGCCTCTTGACCCGCATATCAAGGCTTCCGCCCTGCTTCACCATGAGCGCTGCGATGGTTCCGGTTATCCGACGGGCGTTTCCGAGGATATTGATACCTACGCTTTAGTGGTTGCTATCGCTGATGTTTACGATGCCATGACGGCTGCCCGTCCGCACCGTCCGCCACTTTGTCCATTTCAGGTGATTTCCCTGTTTGAGAAAGATGGTTTGCAGAAATATAATCCGAAATTTATTCTGACTTTCTTAAAGCATATTGCGCAGACGTATCAGAATAACCGCATTATTTTAAATGACGGCAGAAGTGCGACGATTGTGATGTTGAACCAGAACAGTCTTTCGAAGCCGATTATACGGTTTGATGATGGGGAATGTCTGGATTTGTGTACTACGAGTGATTTGCATATTCAATCCGTGTTGTAAATACAGGTTTTTAAGCTCCTGGAATGTTTCTGGGGGCTTTATTTTTTTGGGGTTATGGGGGAGGCGGAGATAAAGGTTGTGAGGCAGATTGCACCAAGAAGGCTCTGGTTTTGTTCCGATGTCCAGAGATAAGATGTTCTAAGAAATCTGCTGCCGGGGGGTATTGGCGGAGGGACGTAAACGGTACAAGGGCGCCCTCCATGGCGCCGTTGTACCTCGCCCAGCCGTCCATGGCTGGGCGTTACTGGGTGTCTGGCAGATTTCTAAGAACATCTAATCTCTTCCCATAGTCACAAAACCAGAGCCTTCTTTGTGCAATCTGCCAATATCAGTTATCGACCGCCTCGTTTGGTGTATAAAGCCGTACAAGGAATAGTTACGTCTACGATATAAAAATAACCTGAGGGTATCTTGCTTATTGCCAGCGGATATGCTCAGGTTATTTTTAATCAGTTCTTTTTCCTTAAAAGTTTCTGTACTGCATCAGGAAAATGATTTTGCTATATTTTTGTGAAATACTACACGGCATTTATAAAACAGTACACTAGGATACTTTTAGTGAGAACTTCTGGATGTCTTTCTCGGTGCTGACTTTTTCGATTAATGCGCCCAGGGAAGCCAGTTTTTTCTCGAATTCTTCGTAGCCGCGCTCAATATAATAGATATCGTCCACCACGGTAATGCCTTCTCCGGAAAGTCCGGCGATGACCAGGGCGGCTCCGGCACGTAAATCGGGGGCGTTGACTCTTGCTCCGGTGTAATTTTCAATGCCGCTGATGATGGCAATGTTGCTCTCGACCTTAATATTGGCTCCCATACGTGCCAGCTCGCCCACATATTTGAAACGGTTCTCAAAGATGCTCTCGGTCACTGTGCTTGTTCCTTCGGAAATTCCAAGGACAACTGCCATCTGGGGCTGCATATCGGTGGGGAAGCCCGGGTACGGCAGAGTCGTTACCTGGGTGTGGTGCATGGGTTTTGAGGACACTACACGAACTGCGTCGTCAAATTCTTCCACTTCACAGCCGATTTCCAAAAGTTTGGCGCTGATTGCTTCCAAATGCTTTGGAATGACGTTTTTTACGGTTACGTCGCCTTTTGTCGCCGCTGCTGCCAGCATAAAGGTTCCTGCCTCAATCTGGTCCGGAATCACGGAGTATTCGGCTTTGTGCAGACGCTCTACGCCCACAATACGAATCACGTCGGTTCCTGCGCCGCGGATGTTCGCTCCCATGCTGTTTAAAAAGTTTGCGGTGTCTACCACGTGGGGCTCTTTTGCCGCATTTTCAATAATGGTTTTTCCCTCCGCTAAGGCTGCTGCCATCATGATGTTGATGGTTGCTCCAACGGAGACCTTATCCAAATAGATATGGGTTCCTTTTAAATGTTCTGCTGTTGCTACTACCATGCCGTGACGGATATCCACCGAAGCGCCCAAAGCACGGAAGCCCTTTAAATGCAAATCAAAGGGACGGCTTCCGATATCGCACCCGCCGGGAAGCGCCACCTCCGCATGTTTGTATTTGCCAAGCAATGCCCCAAGCAGATAGTAGGACGCTCGAATCTTGCGGATATACTCATTATCCACCACAAAATTCTGGATAAAAGAGCCGTTCATCTTCACGGTATGGGCATCTATCCGGTCTACTTTTGCTCCTATGTTCTGTATTGCATTTAACAACACATTGATGTCCCTGACATTGGGAATATTTTCTATTGTAACGGTTTCATCGGTCATGACTGCCGCAGAGATAATTGCCAATGCAGCATTTTTTGCACCGCCGATTTCCACTTCACCCACTAAAGGATTACCACCCTTAATCACATACTGTTCCATATCACACCTCTATGAACACTTTCATACAAATACATAATTATAGTAACTATTATGCGCATCTGTCAAGCAATTATATCACATATTGCGATTCTTTGTAAATAAACATATCTTTCCATTAATTACTGATGTATTTCAATGGATTTACCGCTGCACCATTGATGTAAATTTCAAAATGCACGTGAGGTCCCGTAGAACGCCCGGTACTTCCGCTTAGGGCAATGGGCTCTCCCTGCTCTACCTTCTGCCCTACCTTTACTAACAGTTTGCTGTTATGGGCATATCTGGTCATTCTGCCATCCGGATGGCTGATGACCACGTTGTTGCCGTAACCTCCGTTGTAGGATGCCTGAATTACCGTTCCGCCGCAGGAAGCATAGACGGTGGTTCCCGTCGGACACGCCCAGTCAACTCCTTTGTGCATACGTCCCCATCTGCGTCCAAAGCCGGAGGTAAACCTGCCGCCGCTGATGGGTTTGATATAGGTGGGCGGTATGATGGTTCCCCGCTCAATCACTGCCGCCTCCGACGGCGTCATCACCTTCTGCTGCACCATCTCGCGGCTGATTTCCACACCGTTTTCGTACACCACCACATCATTTCTCTCCCGGTGTCCCGTCGTTCCCTCTTCTAAAACCACTTCCTTCGTGGTATACCAGGAATCATT
>JAGAIK010000474.1 GCA_017626625.1 Roseburia sp. | reverse complement strand
GCCCCTCCTATGAGAAAACCTGGGAGAACGCATGGAAAAGCTATCAGCAGGGGGAGTACACCGAGAGTGAGTATCTTCAGTTGATAAACAGCAGCCTGAAAGGAAAATTTTATCTGGACGAAAAATTCAATATGTATGCCTACTACCAGTACGGCACGGAGAATCCGAAATGCTTTTCGTCCCGGACGGGCATTTCCTATAAGAGCTATGTCAGTGGGATACAGCCGGAGCTTTTAGATATTATCCGTATGGATTCCTCCTATGCTTATGTGCGGGTCGTGGAGGGCAGGATTTTTATTATAAGGAACCTTTATGCCACCATGGACTATGAGCGCTACGGGACGCTGGTGGTGGAGTTAAATAAAGAGAAGGTATTTCAGGACGTGCCTGCGGACTTAAGGGAGCGGATGATTGTCTGTATCGGCAGTAACCGGGACGTGGTGGAGTTTACCGACGGAGCAAAGCGGGAGGAAAAGTTAGCGGAGCTGTCGGAGGAGCTGTTGGAGCTATATGACGGCACGGGCAACCGGAAACTGGACAAAATCCAGAACGAAGCATATAACGGCTATCTCTGGCAGGAGCGCCATGACAATTACCACATCGGAGTGCTGGTTTTTGCAAAGAAAAGTGAGATATATTCCAGTCTCTATGAATTTTACACCATTGTGGCTTTGATGCTGGCATTGTTTGCACCGTTGTTTGTTTATGGGGTTTCTTTCCTCAGGAAGCATATCCAGGTACCCATCGGGCAGATATTGCAGGCGTCAAAACGCATGGAAGCGGGAGAAATCGGTATCACGGTGGGAGGCGGGGAAATGCCAAACTCTGAATTTCAGCATTTGAAGGAAAGTTTCGACAGCATGTCCGCACAGGTGAAATATCTCTTTGTCTATGTCTATGAGGAAAAGTTAGCGAGAAAGGATGCACAGATACAGGCGTTACAGGCGCAGATAAATCCCCATTTCCTGAACAATACCTTGGAGATGATGAACTGGCAGGCGCGGATGTCGGGAAATACGGTGGTGTCTAAAATGATTGAGGCGCTGGGAACGGTGTTAGACTACCGGATGAACCGGGCGGAAGTAAAGGAGATACACCTGGCGGAGGAATTGCAGTGCGTGGACGCCTATTTTTACATTATGACCATGCGTTTCGGGCAGAGGCTTCAGATTGAGAAGAAGATTGACGAGGAGCTGCTTTATATCATGGTGCCGCCCCTGATTTTACAGCCCCTTGTGGAAAATGCCATTGTCCATGGGGTGGAAACGGTGAAGAACGGAAAAATCCGTCTGCGGGTATATCATGATGTGAAGAATGTTTATTTTGAGGTGCGCAACACCGGGAAAAAGATGACGAAGGAGGACTTTGACCGGATTGAGGCAATCCTTGAGGGAGATGAGGAAAAAATACCGAAGAGCACGGGACGCCACACCTCCATCGGCATCCGGAATGTAAACAAAAGAGTCCGCCTGGTCTATGGGGAAGAATACGGGCTTACGATTGTACAGGAGGAAAATTTAGAGACAGTTTCCACCATCACCATACCTTACCGGGAGTGGAACGAGGACACTTCGTTAAAAGAACGAAAGAACGCAGAGGATGAATGGAGGAACATGGCAAGATTGAACAAATAATGTCAAGTCGGTCTAATGCCTTTTTGTAAAATCTGTACTAATATGAGGATAGTAAATGAAACACACATTTACAAACCATATGAAGGAGGATTTACTATGAAGAAAAAAGTTTTATCGGTACTGTTAGTGGGGGCAATGACAGCATCTATGCTGGCTGGTTGTGGAAACAATGCCGGGGAGGCAAATGCCAGTGCTTCATCGGGAAATAGCGGGGAGGTATCCCAGGGGACAGAAAAAGGCAGTGATACCGCTGAGACAGCCAAAAATCCGGTGACGTTAAAAACCGTATCCATGTTTGGGGGAACAGACCCGAATAAAGAAACCTATGAGTCCATCAATGCAGACCTTATGGCACAGTATGATTACATTACCATTGAGGACAATTCATCCACCTCAAGCGAAGAGTGGAAAGCAACCGTCAATGCAGACTTTTCTATGGGAAATGAGCCAGACGTCATCCAGTTCTTCACCGACGCAACCGCAGACACCATCGTGGACACCGGAAAATTAGTGTCCATCGAAGAGATACGGGCAGAATATCCGGAGTATGCACAGGATACCTTAGAATCTGCCTTAGAAGCAGCAAAGAATACCGACGGTGTTATGAGGGCAGTGCCCACCACCGGATACTGGGAAGGTTTATACTGCAATAAAGATTTGTTTGACCAGTATGGTTTAGAACTTCCTACGGACTGGGAGTCTTTAGAGATAGCAATCACGACCTTCCATGACAACGGAATTATCCCGATTGCATGTTCTCTGAACAATGTACCTCATTACTGGATTGAGTT
>JAGAIK010000473.1 GCA_017626625.1 Roseburia sp. | reverse complement strand
TACATTTTGTCAACTATATTTTACTTTTAAGGAGGATATGAAAATGAATAAAGCATTTATCGGAGGATTTGCATTAGGGTTGTTTTTGGTGGCGATGGTGGCATATCTGCTGAAAAAATCGAGAAAAACTTCGGTTTACAAGTATGATGAGAGACAGGAGCTGCAGCGGGGGAGAGCGTTTAAGTATGGATTTATTACTCTTCTGGTTTATAACCTTGTGACGGGGGCAGCTTACAGCGACGGCTGGCCGAAATGGTGTGACACACTGGTTTTTCAGTGTATCGGTATCGGGATTGCACTGCTGGTTTTTGTGAGCTACTGTATTTGGAACGATGCGTATATGTCTTTGACAGAACAGCCGAAAAAGGTAACTGCGCTGCTGGTGGTGGCGCTGTTGTTGAATGCGGTGGCGGGAGCCGGGAATATTGCCTATAAGGGTATCCTTACAGACGGTGTTTTTAATATCGGAACAGTAAATGTAATTCTTGCTGTGGTGCTGCTGGTGGTTATGGTTCAGTTTTTATTGAAATTGTGGCTGGATAAAAGAAGTGCAGAATAGGAGCCGTATATGAAAAATCTGAAATTAAAATCGGCAAGGGCGGCGAAGGACATTTCCCAGCAGGAGTTAGCAGACCTTGTGGGCGTGTCGCGGCAGACCATCAATGCCATTGAGAAGGGAGATTACAATCCTACCATTAAGCTGTGCATTGCCATCTGTAAGACGTTGGATAAGACGCTGGATGAATTATTCTGGGAATAGGGCGTGGGGCGAATGCTTCCTCATTGGAATTTTGTATGGTGCAGGCGGTTGATAGGAAGAGTGGAAAATGTTAAAACTAAAATATATTATTGTGGATAAAATCCCTCCGGCGGAGCTGCGGTATCTGAGGCAGAATTTAGAAGAAAACCGGGAATTAGAACTGGTGGAGCTAGACAAGGAAAAAACAGAAAACCGGGAAGAAAAGCTGCGTTCCTTTCCGCCGGAAAACAGTATTTTCCTCTCCATGGAGGGGGCGGAGCTTCTGTGCATGAAAAAACAGGGCATGACGGTGGTGGGCTTTACGGAGCCGGAGCAGCAGATGAAGCCGGAATTTTCAGCGGCGGATATGCTTGTGGAGGGCTTTGCGGAGATTGACGGGAGATTTCTGACACAGGTTTATCAGAGAAATCATCATCTGCCCTGGACTATTCTTGAGACAAAGCGCTGTGTCGTCCGGGAGATTACAATGGAGGATATCGACGATTTGTTTACCCTTTATTCCTGGGAGGGAATGACGGAGTATTTAGAGCCCCTCTATGACTATGAAAAGGAAAAAGAGTACCAGAAAGCCTACATTGAGAATATGTATGGATTTTACGGATACGGCATGTGGCTGGTGATTGAGAAGGAGACAGGAACGCTGATTGGCAGGGCGGGATTAGAGCACCGGGAAGAATTGGGGGGAGAGCTGGAATTAGGCTATGCCATAGGAACCCCGTACCAGCGGCAGGGCTATGCCACGGAGGTCTGTCTCGCCATCCTGGAATATGCGAAAGATTATCTGGAATGTGACAGGCTAAACTGCCTGATAGAAGAGGGGAATCTGGTTTCGGAGCATTTAGCGGAGCGGTTGGGATTCACTTTGTGTGAGGAAACGGTGATAAACGGAAAACGGATGAAACGGTATGTCCGCAGGTTTGATTAGGAATAAAATCAGAAAAGACGGCTTTTTAGCGGTCTTTTTTGTGATTCTTATGCGTTGCATTTTAATTGGAAATAAAATATAATATTGAAATAGAATCTTTAGTAAACGAAAAAGACGGATAAAGTGGGTGAGATACATGGCGGATTTTTCAGCGGAAGAATTGGAGAGAAAAGTAAAAGAAGAGGATGGAAACATCAAGCGGAT
>JAGAIK010000472.1 GCA_017626625.1 Roseburia sp. | reverse complement strand
TTTTGACCTGTACTGTCTTTTAAGTCAGCTCTTAATTCTTTACTTTCTCTTTCTAAGTCAATGTTCTTAAGTAGTTCTTTAACTTAAGGAAATACAGTGCCAGGGAAGAAAAATTTCCCGGCAGAAATGAGGAAAAAATGAAATTAAGCCAGATTTGCCGGGAAGTGGAGTACCGGTGCCTGAAAGGAAACATGGACACCGAGGTGAGGGATATCATCTATGATTCCAGAAAAATAGCAAAAGAGACCATGTTTGTCTGTATGGTGGGGGCAGTCACCGACGGACACAAATATATTCCGGATGCCATCGAAAAGGGGGCATCCGTTATTGTGGTTGAGAGGGAGGAAGAGGCGGCGCAGATTCCGGACGAAATCACCGTTTTGCAGGTAAAGAGCACGAGGCTTGCCTTAGCCCTGATGTCGGCGGCGCTTTTCGATTATCCGGCGCGGAAGCTGATTACCATCGGGCTTACCGGAACCAAAGGAAAAACCACCACCACTTATATGATAAAAAATGTACTGGAGATGGCAGGAAAAAAGGTGGGACTGATTGGAACCATCGGCGCATTAATCGGGGAGGAAAAAATCCCGTCCAAAAACACAACGCCGGAATCCTACGAGCTGCACCGGATGTTTGCCGCCATGGTGGAGGCGGGCTGTGAATATGTGGTGATGGAGGTTTCCTCCCAGGGGCTTAAGATGGACCGTACGGCGGGAATTATGTTTGATTACGGCGTCTTTACCAACCTCTCCCCGGACCATATCGGTCCCACGGAGCACGAGTCCTTTGAGGAATATTTACAGTGTAAGAGCATGTTGTTCCGCCAGTGCAAAAAGGGAATTGTGAATGCGGATGACATACACAGCGAAGAAGTGTTAAAAGGGCATACCTGTGAAGTATACAGCTTTGCCACAGCAGGCGAGACAGCAGAACCGGCGGAAAGTGCCCGGACAGGGGAAACAATCCAGTCAGCCACGTCAGTGGAGAGCAGCCGGACAACGGAAGCCGCCGGGTCAGCCGGACAGGCGAAAACAACAGAAACCACCGGGGCGGCTTCGGAAAAACAGTTCCTCGGGAAAAAAGTGGACCTGCTGGCATCGGAGATTGGTTTCATCAAAGAAAACGGCAAGCTCGGCATGGATTTTAAAGTCACGGGAGCTATGGAATGTGAGGCGAAGGTGCACATTCCCGGCAGATTTTCCGTGTATAATTCTCTGGTAACTATGTTAGTCTGCCATTTGGCGGGAATTGACAACCGGGCAATTTTAGAGGGGTTAGAAAAGGTGCAGGTCAAGGGAAGGGTGGAGATGCTTCCGGTTTCTAAGGATTATTACCTGATTATTGACTACGCCCACAATGAAGTCAGCACCAGAAGCGTCCTGACCACGTTGTTAGAATATCATCCCAAGCGCCTGATTTGCGTTTACGGGGGCGGCGGCAACCGTTCGAAGCTCCGCAGATATGATATGGGGGAAGTGACGGGGGAGATGGCGGATTTGTGCGTTTTGACCTGTGACAACCCAAGGGATGAGGAAATTAAAGATATCAATAACGATATTAAAATCGGTCTGGCAAAGAGCAACGGCAAGTACATTGAAATTGAGGACAGAAAAGAGGCAATCGCTTACTGTATCACCAATGCAAAGCCGGGAGACATGATTGTACTGTTGGGAAAAGGCCATGAGGATTACCAGGAAATCAAAGGGGTAAAATACCACTTTGACGAGCGGGAGGCTGTGGCAGAGATTTTAGACGAAATCAAAGCGGGAAAGAGATAAGACGAGGTAAGCATGTTAAATCAATTTTCAAGAACAGAATTGCTTTTAGGAAAAGAAGCCATGGAAAAGTTAGAGAATGCCAGGGTGGCAGTCTTTGGCGTGGGCGGCGTGGGCGGTTATACCGTGGAGGCGCTGGTGCGCAGCGGAGTGGGAACCATTGACATTATCGATGATGACAAGGTTTGCCTCACCAATTTAAACCGTCAGATTATCGCCACCAGAAAAACCGTGGGACGCTATAAGGTGGAGGTAATGAAGGAGCGGATTTTGGAAATCAATCCCAATGCGGTGGTGCATACCCACCAGTGTTTTTTCCTGCCGGAAAACAGTGACAGCTTTGATTTTTCCCAGTATTCCTATGTGGTGGATGCCGTGGA
>JAGAIK010000471.1 GCA_017626625.1 Roseburia sp. | reverse complement strand
GCAATGAACTGTCACTGACATTCAGCGGAGAGGACATGCCTTCGGGTTATACCCTTATCGTAAGGGACAGTTCCGGTTCCGGAAAAGCGAAAGCGGACGGGGCGGCAAAGACTTACAATTTTACTGACGGAAGCGTGATATCGAATCTGTATGATGGAACCTATCATAAAGTGACTGGTGGAAATAGCGTATCATCTACAGACCGTTTAGTGACAATTACAGCAGGTGCCAGCGGAGTTTCTTATAATGGTGTACAGCATGGAATTGTAACACCAAGTGGAACGATGGTAAAAGTAAAAGTTGCCGGAAATGCAACAGTAGCGTTTTCACTTTGTACTTATGGAAAAGGAAATATTACTGCAACTGCAGAAATTGGAAGTGTATATGTGACAGGGGCTGAAGGAACTGCTTCTTGTACTGCTACAGCAGCTACGGAAGGAGCTTCTACTGAATTTACTTATGTGGGAGACGCCACAGAATTGACTTTTACTACAGACGCCACTGCTTATTTGCACAGTATGACCGTGACAAATGAGGCGGAAAGCACCACGGTGAATACTGGTAAATATGATGAAAAATACATACCACAGCAAATAACTATAAATGGCTCTACAGGAAGCTTGACATTGACGCCTGCTGGACAGCATATGTCAGTGAAACAAGATGGTGGTTCATTGAAAGCCAGTGAAGTGACAATAGGAAGTACGGCTGCCTGGTTTGGTATTCCGACAGCGACAGCCGATTATAATGTTTTTGAAATGGATATTATTGCAACAGCAACATCTTCAAATGATTATGGTATTTATTTTGGCGCTTTTGACAGCAACGGATATGTGGCAGCGGCAACTATTCGTAAAGCTTGTGAAGTTGGTTCTATTTATACAAAAAGTTCATCGGTAGGAACAAGCAGTACCGGAAGATTTTCGGTAGATGACGGAGCTACAGTACATTTTAAAGCATACAAAGAAGATGGTAATTTCTATATCGAAGCTAGTTGTGAGGAAACGGGAGCAAGTTCTAAATTTAGCTACAAATACAATTCCAGCGATTATAAGTTGTTTGATTCAAATGGCAGTAGCACAGAGGTATATTATGGTTTTGCAATAGCAAACATAACCGCTACTGTTACCAACATGAAATACTACGACGCTGACGGAAACATTCTGTTCGACCAGAACGAGTACTACAACCCCATCGGCAGCGCCCCGGTGGTAAAAAGCGTCAGCGCCACAGCAGATGAATCCAGAGAGTTCATCACCGTAAACTGGAGCGGCGAGTCCGTATCCGGTGACGGAAAATATGTGCTTCAGGTATCTAAAGATAGCAGTGAATGGACGGATGTGGCAACAAATCTTACAGAGATGACCTATAAATATCCGGTGAGTGAAGCAGGTTATTATACGTTCCGTGTCTGTGGAACATTAGGAAATTCTGAGAGCCAGGCGGCAAATAACAGAAATTCTTATGTGACAAGCAACGAGGCTTACATCATGGCGGCACTTACCGCACCGGAAGTGACAGTGCCTTATCAGTCAAAAACCTCCGGCGTCAATGTCTCCTGGAATGCGGTAGAGGGTGCAGAGCGTTACGAAGTATATCGCCGCAGCAGCGATGAGACAGAACCGGTAAAAATCGGAGATACGACAGGAACCACTTATACAGATACCACAGTAACGGCGGAAGTGCCCTACTATTACAGCGTACAGGCATTTTGTACCGGAAATTACAGCAACCTTTCCGCAGAGGCATGGACACTGCCTTCCGACGGGCATAGTGGTGAGTATGTTTATGAAGAGGGAGAACTTTTCATTACGAAAAAATCCTATGATACCGTTTTTGAAGGAAAAGTATGCTTAGAGGGTGTTGCCACTGAGGCAGGGACGGTAGCAGCTTATGTCAATGACGTGAAACAGTCAGAAATGACAGTAGGTGTCAGAGAAACCTTCTCTTTCCCGGAACTTACGATTTCTGAGGGAAGAAACGACGTAACGTTGATTGAGACAAAGAGCAATGGAGATAAAATCAGAAAGAGCTTCAACTTCGTTTACCTGACCAACTATGATATGGTGGTAGACGCTGCGTTTACAGGAACAAACGGTACGGCAGGCGACAACGGTGTTCCACAGTACAGCACAGTGGCAGCGGCGCTTGCAGCGATAGATGCTAGTAATACCACACAGAAAACTATTTTGATTAAGGCGGGAGATTATCAGGAGGATAACTCGGATGCTGCCAAGCAGTTAATTGTGGACAAACCAAATGTTTCTCTTATCGGTGAGGACAGCGAAAAGGTAGTTCTTCACAATATGCCGATTCAGCCTACTGATGCGGCTTATAGCACAAAGACCAGATGTTTCATGTATGTAGATAGTGCGGCAAAGAATTTTTCCGCAGAGAACTTGACATTAAAAAATGACTGGGAGTATAGGGGAGACGGAAGTATCAGCAATGAGTCTGAAGATGTTATCATGTTGGAAGCAGATGCTTCTGTATTTACGAATGTACGTTTCCTTGGTTATCAGGATACGATTGACACCAATAAAGGACACCATTACTTTAATAAATGTTATATTACCGGAAATGTAGATTTTATCTATGGTAGTAATGGAATGGCTTTATTTGATGATTGTGAGATTGTATTCCGTTATAATGCAAACAAAAATTCCGGTTATGTGACAGCAATGAAGACTGCTGAAACAGCTGCGTATGGACTGATTTTCAACAACTGCCGCATTACAGCAGAGACCGGATGCTCCGGCAGCAAATATTATCTCGGCAGACCATGGGGTGAAACAGCAGCCGTTACCTATATTGATTGCTACATGGGCAGCGTTATCAATGCAGAATGGGGCTGGGGTACCTGGGGAGGAAAAGAACTTTCCAGCGACAGCACAGCTCTGGAAAAATCCCGTTACTATGAGTGCGGCACTTACGGTCCGGGCTTTGCAGTCAATGTAAACCGCAGGCAGATTTCCCCCGCAGGAGCAGAAAATATGCTTTCGGACTCTTCCTTAGGATGGGCGCCTGCAAGCACACTTTCCATTATTGGAGCTGATTATGTGGGAACCATTGCAACCACACCAAGTGGCGCTTATGTAGAAAATGAATACAAACCGACCACCTATTCCGGTTACGAGAGCGATGACACCGGAGCAGGAAGATACAATTTAGAGGGATTTGCACAGTCTTCTAAGACCACAGGCGGCGGACTGTTATACGAAGATTCCGACAACTATTATAAAGTAAGCAATGCAAACGAATTTTTAGACGCAGTGCTTTCTGTGAAAAAGACAGGGCTTCCAAGCGTCATTGAGTTAGACGCAGATATCTGTTTAGGCGAGAACGAAGTAGAAAACTTTGCAAGCTACAGCAGCATTTTAACAGCACATACCCATCCGGCACAGACGCACCCGCTGTTAATGCAGACCGGAGTGACCAAGCTGTCCCTCAAGGGTATGAACAACCTGACGATTTTCTCAAACAACGGATATTCCATCAAGCATACCGCATTGGATATTAACGGTTCGGACAACATCATTATCCGTAACATCCGTTTTGACGAACTCTGGGAGTGGGATGAGGAAACCGCAGGAGACTATGATGTCAACGACTGGGATTATGTCACGGTGCAGGCAGGCAGCAACCGCATCTGGATTGACCACTGTAGCTTCTACAAGGCATATGACGGAGTGGTGGACATTAAGACAGACAAGACCACGGCAACCAATGTGACCATTTCCTGGTGTGAATTTTTACCGAGAAGCGAGGACGACATTTTCTTCAACCAGATGATGGATACCATGGCGGCAAATCCGCAGAATTATCCGTATTATAACAGTCTGTTGAACGCAGGAATGACCACGGAACAAATCTGGTGGTATGCTTACGGACAGAAAAAGACCCATCTGGTAGGTCAGTCCGATGAAGCAACCACGGCAGAAAATATCAGCCTGACGCTGGCAAACAACTATTACTTTGACTCCATGGACCGTATGCCACGTCTGCGCTACGGAACAGCCCATGTGTACAACTGTATCATGGACGCACAGGAGCTTCTGACGGCAAGGGACGGTATCACCAATGCGGAGGCGGCAAAACACATTGTAAGCAATGGCGCATCCTCTACCTGTGATGCAGAAGTGCTGTTGGAAAACTGTTACATCAACGGCATTATCAACGCATTGAACAGCGGGAACGGCAGCAGCCCTTCCGGTTATATCAATGCAGTAAATTCTTTATATTATATGTACGGACAGCGCTATGCACTGAATCCGAAGGTAAATACCACCAAAGAGGGCGAAGCGTTAAAGGTATTAGACGCAGACGCCTTTACCTCGGAACTTCCGTACAGCAATTATACGCTTTACAGCGCAAGTGATTTGGCTTCGATTGTAAAAGGAAATGCAGGCGCAGGAAAGGTACAGTGGACACCGTTACAGTGGGAGAAAACCGTATACTATGACAGCACATGGACGAAACCGGAGGCTTCCGGAACCACCAATGACGGACTGCCTGAATTTACAGAGAATAACGGCAATACGGGAGATAACAATGGCAGCACCGGAGATAACAACGGCAGCACCGGAGATAACAACGGCAGTACAGAAGATAACGGCGGTAACACCGGAGACGGAAATAATGGAGCAGGTGAAGTACATGCAACAGCAGTTACTTTAAACCGGACAGATATGGAAGTGGAGAAAGGAAAGAGCTATCAGTTGACGGCGGAAGTGACTCCGAAGGACAGTACAGACGGAGCAGTGACCTGGACTTCCTCCAAAGCATCCGTAGCGACCGTAGATGCCAACGGACTGGTAACAGCAAAGAAAACAGGGGAAGCAGTGATTACCGCAACAACAGCAGGAGGGCTGACTGCCACCTGTAAGGTAACGGTTATCATTTCTGCGGAAAAAATATATCTTACCCCGGCGCTCTGTATCAAGAAGGGCAGCAGCAAGACCTTAAAGGCAAGTATTTTCCCGGCAGACACCACTGAAAAAGTGACCTGGAGTACTTCCAATAAGAAGGTTGTTACCGTGACCTCCAAGGGAAAAATCAAGGGCGTGAAGGCAGGAACAGCCACCATTACGGCTAAAATGTCAAACGGCAAAAAAGCTGTCTGTAAGGTAACGGTGGTAAAAGCCACCAAGAAAGCCACCAGCATTAAATTGAGTAAGAAAAACCTTACGCTCAAAAAAGGAGCTTACACCCAGTTGAAAGCCACCCTGAGCAAAAATTCCACCGACAAAGTGACCTGGAGCAGTTCCAATAAGAAGGTTGCAAAGGTGGATACCAACGGCGTTGTCACCGCATTAAAGGGCGGAACCGTCACCATTACGGCAAAGGCAGCCAGCGGCAAAAAAGCCACCTGTAAGGTGACCGTTAAAGAAGCGGCAACGAAGGTAAAATTAAACAAGACAAAGGCAACCCTGAAAAAGGGAGGCACTTTAACATTAAAGGCAACGGTTACCCCGTCCTCATCTACGGATAAGCTGACCTGGAGCAGCTCTAATAAGAAGGTAGCCGCCGTAGACAGCAAAGGAAAGGTAACAGCAAAGAAAAAGGGAACTGCAGTGATTACGGTAAAAACCGCCAGCGGCAAAAAGGCCACCTGCAGTATCACAGT
>JAGAIK010000470.1 GCA_017626625.1 Roseburia sp. | reverse complement strand
TAGTCCCCGTCCTCTGCGAAGTTCACGCTGGCACTCCAGGTATCCCCGGACTGGGTAAAGCCGGAAGCCTGAGGCGCTGCCATCACTCCCCCGTCTAATGCCGCCGTTACCTCCACATTGGTTTCCGCCGGGTTGAAATTGTCATCCACAATCTCAATGGTGGCTCTTCTTCCTGCGCCGTAGAAGGTTCCGTTTGCCGCACTGTTATTGTCATAGGTGACGTTTATCACAGGCTTTTCCGTATCAATGGTGAACTCATCCACCTTCTCGTAAGCTGCCCCATGTCCCGCTAAGTCCGTACAACGGAAACCAAAACGGTAATCCCCGTCCTGGAAAAATTCCACCTGGCACTGGTATCTGCACTGCTCCGTGTGTACCGTGCCGTTACAGCCCCCTGCTGCTAAATGGCTCCATTCCGAAATATTGGCTTCCGGTCCTTCGATTTCAAATACACAGTCTTTTTCCGAAAAGTTCGCGTCTGTGACTGTAACCGTTGCCACACGCTTCTGCTGATAATAAGAATCATTTAATGCGCTGTTGTTATCGTATTCCACCGTAACCACCGGCTCTATTTTATCCACGCTGAAAATCTGTTTCTCCGCTGCGGAAGTATTTCCCGCATTATCCGTTATCTCAAGCTCCGCTTCGATATGGTTTCTGTCGTCTCCCACGGAAATGCTCTTTTCCGCCTCTGTCACCAGATTCAAATCCAATGCCCCCGGAATGCTCCAGTCGGTATCTCCCGACAGTGCGCTGCTCCATTTTCTGCTGTTTTCATCAAACACAGAGGTTATCTGCAGGCTGCCGGATGCCTCCGGTGCGGCTGCATAATAGCTTTTCACGGACCAGTCGCTCTGCTTTAAACCGGAACGGCTGTCTGCGGTAAGCAGCTTCACCTGAATATCCGCCGCATACAGCGGATTTCCCTCACTATCCTTGTAGTTAGTCTGGGGCAGCGTAATCCGGGCGTTGGAGGTCTTTTGATGCTCCTCCGGCGATTCTACTACGCTTCCCTTTGGATTATAATACCCGCTATCCTGCCCCACATTGTCAATAGCTTTTACTTCAATTTGTCCTTTAAAGCCTTCCGGGATAGTAAATTCTGCTGAAAATACGCCGTTTTCATCCACCGCCGGGCTAAGCTCCCCGGTGACCTGAGGTTTGCCGTCCGCCGGATTGAGCTGGTACACAAATTTTGCCACACCGGAGCCTGTCACCTTGCTGTTTTCAATATAGTCCGTGGCATAAACCGTTGCCTTTACTGCTTTCTGGAAGAAATATCCGTACTGCATCGGCACGGTGGTCAATTCGTCTTTCTGCTCCGTATCAAACACCATATGGGTGATGACCGGGGCGTCCTTATCCACATAAACCGTATCGGAAAAGCTTCCCTCGTTTCCGGCATTGTCCACCGTCTCAATGGCAGTGGTGCAGACACCGTCCTTTCCGGTTTTTCCCTGGTTTAAATTCACCACATAGGAAAAGCTCTTTTCTAATTTCATATCCGCCGTGGTGTTTTTCTCATAAAAGCCGCTGCTGTCATAGAAGACATTTCCTGCTGCGTCCCCGGATAGCTTCTGTTCGTTGACTGCCGCTGTTACGGAAAAGATACCGGACTCATTGTCTTTCACCGTTACATCATAGGCAACGTTTCTGCTTCCTGCATACCAGCGTTTGCCCTCGCTGCTCTGATAATCCGGAGTGGAAGCTTCTTCCTGCAGCGTTGCTTCAATCACAGGTTTTTCCTTATCCACCATCAACCGGGAAATTTTGTAATTGCCAGAGCCGTCCTCTAAGGCTGCCACATTGGCAACGCTGATGTTTCCCGCTTTGTCCTCCGCTGCAAAATACAGACGGTAGAACTGGCTGTCTTCCTTCACCTTTATCTGGGTGGTGTAGGTATTCTCCTTTTCCAAAACCGCCTCAATTTCTGATGCCTCCGCTTTATTTTCCTCTAACCAGGCATACGCCTCCGAGGCGTCTTTGTCCGCTAACTCTGCGTCTTCTTTGTCAAGATAATACAGTTTCACCCATGTGACTGCCGGACTGCCGTCTCCCTGATGTTCCTCTGACGCATAGACCGCTCCCTCCGGGCAGAGGTCTTTAACATCAATCTGAAATTCTAAGGTTTCTTCTCCGTTTAAAAACGTACCAAATATGTACCGGTAAATCCGCTGTGCGGGATTCAATTTTTCCGTCACTTTAAAATTGCTGTATTCCGGCTGTGTGTTGTCAATGTTGTAAACCAATGCCCCGGAACAAATCTGGTGCTCTAAGCCGTCTTTGAACCACAGGTAAAACTTTACCGTTCCCTCTGAGGTAATTTCCTGTACAGGCAGCTCATATTCCAGACCGTTGATCCGGCTTCCGTCTCCCGTGTCAGAAGGTTTGATTTTATCGCTTTCTACCGGAAGCCATGCGGTGTCCTCCGGCTCCGGAATTACTGCGCCCTCCCCTGGCAGGTCTGCGTCGGCTCCTGTTGTGTAGGTTATGGCATAAGAAAGGGTTTTGCTTTCGTTTAACGTCTGGATGTCTGCCTTGACCGTCAGCGGCTCCGTGGGGCTGCTAATCCAGTGAACCTGGCTGCCGTCATCTTCCGGTGTCAGAATGGGGGTTTTTGTATTTAGTTCAAATTCTGCCAATACAGCCTCTTCTTCGGTTTCATTCATTTTTGTGGCGTCGTTGAACTTTGCCTTTATCACATATTTCCCGTCGGGGAGGTCGGTCAGGGTCTGTACCTGTTCTCCGTTGTCCAAGTTCTTGCAGGCTTCTGCAAAATCGAGGGGCAGACGCTTATGGTCAATGTTGACGTTCTTGTCCACT
>JAGAIK010000469.1 GCA_017626625.1 Roseburia sp. | reverse complement strand
CAGCGAAGAAGAAGTATCTTACATGAGCAAATTAGTTGCTGATGCAAAAGAACTGCTTACATCAAGAGAGGGCGCAGGAAACGATTTCTTAGGATGGATTGACCTGCCCGTAGACTACGACAAGGATGAGTTTGCAAGAATTAAAAAAGCGGCAGAGAAAATCCAGTCCGATTCTGAGGTATTAGTTGTCATCGGAATTGGCGGTTCCTATTTAGGAGCACGTGCTGCCATTGAGTTTTTAAGACACGGATTTTACAACAACCTTCCAAAAGAGGTTCGTAAAACACCGGAGATTTACTATGCAGGAAACAGCATCAGCGGTACCTACTTACAGGGTCTGGTAGATGTTATCGGCGACAGGGATTTCTCTGTTAATATTATTTCAAAATCCGGTACCACCACAGAGCCAGCCATTGCTTTCCGTGTATTTAAAGAAATGCTTGAAAAGAAATACGGCAAAGAGGGAGCTGCAAAGAGAATTTACGCAACCACCGACAAGGCAAAGGGAGCATTAAAGAACCTTGCTACCGAGGAAGGCTACGAGACTTTCGTTGTTCCCGATGACGTAGGAGGACGTTTCTCCGTATTAACAGCCGTAGGCTTACTGCCAATCGCTGTCAGCGGTGCAGATATTGACAAATTAATGGAAGGCGCAGCAGAGGGAAGAAAGCTGGCATTAGAGAAAGATTTTGCTGAGAATGATTCTTTACAGTATGCTGCAATTCGTAACATTTTACTGCGCAAAGGCAAATCCGTAGAGGTGTTAGCAGATTATGAGCCAAGCCTTCACTATGTGGCTGAGTGGTGGAAGCAGTTATACGGCGAGAGCGAAGGAAAAGACCAGAAAGGTTTATTCCCGGCATCGGTAGACCTTACCACAGACTTACATTCCATGGGACAGTTCATCCAGGATGGTTCCAGAATTATGTTTGAGACGGTATTAAATGTGGAGAAATCCCGTGAAACCGTTGTAATCAACGAAGAGCCGGTGGACTTAGACGGATTGAACTATTTAGCCGGAAAAGACATGGATTTTGTTAATAAGAGCGCTATGAACGGTACTATTTTAGCCCACACAGACGGAAATGTTCCGAACCTGATGGTAAAAATTCCGGAGCAGAACGAGTTCTATTTAGGAGAATTATTCTACTTCTTCGAGTTCGCAGTAGGTATCAGCGGATACTTATTGGGAGTAAATCCGTTCAACCAGCCGGGTGTAGAGAGCTACAAGAAAAACATGTTTGCATTACTCGGAAAACCAGGCTACGAGGATGCAAGAGAAGCACTGATGAAAAGATTATAGAAATTGCACAAAAGAATGCCGCAAGCCTTGAAAACAGAGGGCTGCGGCGTTCTTTTTTTACGAAGATTTTGTGCAAATCCCTGAAAAACAGTTTAAGCGCTTGACAAAACCAATACCCCACGTTAGAATGCGCATTGTAACAAATCCGTAATAATTGTAACAAAAATGAATAAAACGAGACAAAGGTGTAATACTATTTAATAAAATAGTAAACACTGATGGAGGTTTTCTATGAGTTTGAAAAGAAGAGCGGTTAGCGGAGTTATTATTGCAGGTTCTTTAGTAATCATGTGTGCAACCGCAGACGCAGCAGATACAGTTATGGGCGAAGAAGTTATACAGGCAGTAGCAGAGGTAAGTGTTGCTGCGAACGGAACAGCAGGCGTTGTAGCCGTTTTAAACGAGGTACAGGCAGATGCCCTCAGCAGTATCGAGCAGACATCCCTTGGCATTGAACAGGTCAGGGTAGACGTAGTCGCTTCGGCAGAACTGACAGAGGAAGAAGATACGGAGTTAGAGCAGTTGTTAAGCGGTGAGGCTTTTGCGGGAAATGAAACAGGACAGCAGAAGGATGCCGGAAATGATAAAAAGCTGGCAGATCTGGTGGAAGCCGTTGAGACGGAAGCTGCTGAAACAGAAGAAGAGACAGCAGAAGCTGTAGTAGCCGGAACAGAGAAAGAGACGGCAGAAGTTGTAGCAGCCGGAACAGAAAAAGAGAAGTCAGAAGAGGCAGCAGCCGGGACAGAGAAAGCGCCAGTGGAAACTGTGGCAGCCGGAACAGAAAAAGAGAAGTCAGAAGAGGCAGCAGGAGCAGAAAAAGAGACGGCAGAGGTCGTCGCAGCCGGAGAAACAGAAGACACAGACAATGAAGAATGGCAGAACCGCCTGATGGCAGATGTGGACGAATTTTTATATGTCCGTGCCGGAGGCGATGAGAATGCCGAAATCGTTGGAAAATTATATAACGGAGCGGTAGCAGAAATCGTGGAGGTGGGTGATACCTGGACCCACATCGTATCCGGAAATGTAGACGGATATGTAAAAAATGATTACTGTGTGACAGGAGAAGACGCTTTTGCCTATGCAGTGGAGAATGTGGAAACCCAGGCGGAAATCCAGACAGACGGGCTGCGGGTCAGAAGCGAAGCAGATGAGAACGGAAAGGTTCTTACCGCAGTTTCCACCGGAACCACTTTGACAGTGGACACCGAGGCGGAGACAGACGATAAATGGGTGGCAGTAAAATATGGCGACAGTACAGCTTATGTCAGTGCAGATTATGTTACCACGGACTTAGCGTTAGGAGAGGCGGTTACCATCGAGGAAGAGAAAGCCGCTCTTGCTAAAAAGGCTGCCGAGGAGGCAAAGGCAGCACAGGTAACCGGTACACAGACCGTGCAGAAGGAGTCTGTAGCGGCTTCCGTAGATGAAGTTACCCTGTTAGCAGCGTTAATCCAGTGCGAAGCGGGAAACGAGAGCTATGAGGGACAGTTGGCGGTAGGCGCCGTGGTTATGAACCGTGTGCGTTCCGGCAGATATCCCGGCAGTGTTTCCGGTGTTATTTATGACGCCGGACAGTTTACTCCGGCGGCAACCGGCGCTGTGGCAAGCGTTGCTGCAAACGGACCAAAAGCAAGCTGTATTCAGGCGGCGCAGGAAGCGTTAGCAGGTGCGGATAACACAGGCGGGGCAACCTGTTTCAGAAGAGCAAGCTCCGGAATGGCAGGAGTTGTCATCGGAAATCATGTATTTTTCTAAAAGAACAGGAAAAGATGTATGCAGAGAGAAATTTCTGGGTACATCTTTTTTTATTGTAATCTGAAATTAAATATAGTAAGATAATTAGTAACGGAGTAAAGACTACTATCGAAAATGAATAATGGAGGAAATGAATATGCCAGGAGTAGTTATAGCAGTAATCGTATTAATTATTTTAGCCTTAGCAGTTGCAGTATCGTGTATCAAAATCGTACCGCAGGCGCAGGCTTGTGTTGTGGAGCGTTTGGGAGGGTATCTTTCTACCTGGTCAGTGGGACTTCATTTTAAAGTGCCT
>JAGAIK010000468.1 GCA_017626625.1 Roseburia sp. | reverse complement strand
CTGTATGAATATGTCTCCGGTGGATTACGTCAATCTGGTGCGTATCCAGAAAGCCTGTGATTTGATGAAAAAGACCAATGATTCTATGGATATTGTGGCGCAGAAGGTGGGTTTTTCCACCACCTCCACCTTTAACCG
This sequence comes from Roseburia sp., assembly GCA_017626625.1. Classification (GTDB taxonomy): domain Bacteria; phylum Bacillota; class Clostridia; order Lachnospirales; family Lachnospiraceae; genus Roseburia. The sequence continues at coordinate 7,020 of JAGAIK010000468.1, read as the reverse complement.
GAACTTTAAGAAGTTCTTGAATACCTCTCCCTATCAGTGGAAAATCAACCCGGAAAACTACGAACACAAGCTGTTAAATTACAAGATTTCTGCCCTGAAAGGGTGGTAATGCTTATAAATGATTGAAAATGCGCGGATTTTGAATAGATATGTACACAATCATTTCTATTAGTTAGTTATAATATACATATAATCAATCAAAAACAAAAGAAAATCCGTTAAAATGACGGACGAAAAAACAAAACAGAAAAAAATGATTGGTTAAAAATGTTGTTATTGGGAGGAAAAGACATGAAGAAAAAGGTATTATCACTGATGTTGGCAACAGCAATGGTCGCATCCATGACAGCAGGCTGCGGCGGCAATAACGGCGGAACAACAGATGCCGGAACCACGGATGCGGGAACCACAGATGCAGGCACCACAGACGCAGGTACGGAGACAGGTTCCGACGCAGGGGAGAGCACGGGCGGTTCAAACAAACTGACAGTATATGCCTGGGACGCAAACTTTAATATCCCTGCATTACAGGCGGCTGCAGATGATTACAAGGCAAATGTTGACCCTGATTTTGAACTGGAAATCATTGAGCAGTCCCAGTCTTCCGACATCGAGGATGCCATCACCTTGGCAGGTTCCGCAGGAGACTACAGTAACTTGCCGGACATCGTATTATTCCAGGATCATTGGATTCAGCGTTATGTAGCTGATTATCCGGATGCTTTCGTAGATGTGGACGATGCAGAAGTTGACTGGTCTGATTTCAGCCAGGAGAAGCTTTCCTACTCCACCATCAACGGAAAACATTATGGTTTCCCGGTAGATAACGGAACAGTTATCTTTGCATACAGAGTAGACCTTTTAGAGCAGGCAGGCTACACCATTGATGATATGACCGGAATTTCCTGGGCAGACTTCATCGAAGTTGGTGAGAAAGTTTACAATACCACCGGAAAATATTTACTTTCCATGGACGGTGACGGAAACGACCTGATTTACATGATGCTTCAGGCAGAGGGCGAATCCCAGTTCAAAGACGGAAAACCATACATCACAGAGAACGAGAAGTTAGTAGAGATTATGGGAGTAATCAACGAGATGATTTCCAGAAATGTATTATATCTGGCAAATGACTGGTCTGATTATGTAGACCAGACCATCCTTGGCGATATGGTTGCAGGCGTTATGAATGGTAACTGGATTATCCCAAGTATTCAGCAGGTAACAGAGAACAGCGGAAAATGGGAGATTACTTCTATGCCTACCTTAGAAGGCGGAGAAGGCTATGCTTCTAACGGCGGTTCTTCCCTCTACATCACAAGCAACTGCCAGAACGTAGATTTAGCAAAGAAATTCTTAAGCTATACCTTCGGCGGCAGCAGCGTTACCTATGACGGAGCACTGAAAAACGGCGGTGTTATCACAACCTGTATTTCCGCAGGTGAGTCTGATGTTTACAACGAAGGCGTTGAGTACTTCAACAACACTCCAATCTATGCACAGATTGTAGAGATGGGTTCTCATGTTCCGGTTGTTGAGCAGAGTGATTACCACTATACCTGCCGTACACAGATTGCGGCTGCAGTCATCAACATCAAGGACGGCATGGACGTTATGGAAGCATTACAGGCAGCAGAAGACCAGTTGAACTTTGAAATGGGCAACTAATTACAGATTGATACGATGAGTATTACAGACGGGGAATCGGTTCTTCCGAATTCCCCGTTTATCAAATAAAAATGGGTATTTTTTTGGACTTAGAGGCAAAAAGGGGGGCTTGAAGTTGAAAAACAAGAAAAGAACCGTGACTGCGAAACAGCACGCAGCCGGGTGGATTTATTTAGCACCTGCGACACTTTTGATTGCGGTTATGAGCTTTTGGCCGATTATTCAGGCAATCATTACTTCTTTTAAAACAGGTTCCAGCGCCAATATGCAGTGGGCGGAGCCGATTATCTACAATTACAAACGAATGTTTCAGGACCAGTTATTTCTCCGTTCTGTTGGAAATACGTTCCTTTATCTGTTAGTGGAAGTGCCGATTATGCTGGTACTTGCTATGCTTCTGGCACAGATTCTGAACAATAAGGACTTGAAATTCAAGGGATTTTTCCGTACCTGTGTATTCTTACCCTGTGCGACTTCCCTGGTTTCCTATTCTTTGATTTTTAAATCTTTGTTTGCAACACAGGGTCTGATGAACAGTATCCTTATCAAATTGGGAATTTTAGAGACAAATTATAATTTCCTTGGAAATGCAGCCAGTGCCAAGGCAATTATCATTATCGCATTAATCTGGCGTTGGACCGGGTACAACATGGTATTCTTTTTAGCAGGTCTGCAGAATATCGAGTATTCCGTTTATGAGGCAGCCAAGATTGACGGTGCAAACAGTTGGCAGACTTTCTGGCGCATCACGGTGCCGCTGTTAAAACCGACGATTGTTATGACCGCAATCATGTCCATCAACGGTACCTTACAGTTGTTCGATGAATCTGTCAACTTAACCAACGGTGGTCCTGCAAACTCCACCATTACCATGTCCCATTACGTTTACAACAACTCCTTCGGTACAGGTGTTGCAAACTTTGGATATGCGTCAGCAATGGCATTCTTTATATTTATTTTAGTGGCAGTGCTCTCTGCTATTAATATGAAAGTAGGTGATAAACGTGACTAAGAAAAGAAAAGTATCCGGAACGCAGAAGAGATTAATTCCTTCTTATATCTTTCTTATCATTGTTTCCTTTATCTCGGTATTTCCGTTTTACTGGATGATTTCCGCAGCCACCAATACCACCGTGGAGGTGGCGAGAGGAAAGCTTTCCATCGGAACCCATGCCCTGGAGAATTTCCAGAAGCTGACAGCAAGTCAGGATTTGTGGGGAGCGTTGGGAAACTCTTTCCTGTATGCCCTCGTGCAGACGATTGTGGCGCTGTTTATCTGTTCTCTTGCAGGATACGGTTTCGAGCTGTATCATGACAAGAATAAAGACCGTGTATTTAATATTCTGCTTCTTGCCATGATGGTTCCTCAGGTGGCAACCATGATACCATTATTTAAGATGATATCAAAAATGAAATTGTTAAATACCGTCTGGGGATTTATTCTTCCGGCAATCTCCACCCCGTTTCTGATTATGATGTTCCGTCAGAATTCCAGAAACTTCCCGGTGGATATTATGGAAGCGGCGCGAATCGACGGGCTGAGCGAATTTAAAATCTTTTTCAAAATGTATATGCCGATTATGAAATCCACCTATGCGGCAGCGGCTGTTATCACGTTTATGAATGCCTGGAACGCATATCTGTGGCCGAAGGTTGTGATGACGGATAACCGTGCACAGACGATGCCCATGCTGATTGCAAATCTGGCAGCGGGCTATACCGTAGATTACGGCGTACTGATGATGGGCGTATTATTCTGTTCTATTCCTACGATGATTGTTTTCTTCGTACTGCAGAAACAGTTTGCAGAAGGTATCACCGGTGCGGTAAAATAGAAATACATGGGTACAAAACCGGTGGTGAGAAAATTGCCGCCGGTTTTTTATTAATGCACACGGGTGTCCAAAGGAAGAAAGTCAGCAGAAACTGACGGACGCCCGGTGCGCGGGCAGGGGAAGAAATCTTCCCTGCTCGATGATTGACAATATGGAAAATAAGGAGAATGTTTGCGATGGAATTTGACGTAAAAAAAATCAGCGACCCGGCGTTTTTTAAGGAAAACTGCATGGAGGCGCATTCCGACCATGTGGCTTACGCTTCTGCCGGGGAGAGCGGGGAGAGCAGTTTTCGCTTTTCCTTAGACGGTATCTGGAAATTTCATTATGCTAAAAATAATGACATGACCATACCGGGGTTTGAGAAAGAAGATTATAATTGCAGACCTTGGGATGATATCCGTGTCCCTGCCCACATCCAGATGGAGGGGTATGATATCCCGCAGTATGCCAATACACAGTATCCCTGGGACGGCAGGGAGGAAATCTGGCGCGACGAGGTTCCGACGGAGTTTAACCCGGTGGCAAGTTATGTGAAATATGTAACTTTGCCGGAGAATTTTATCCGGAAAGGAATCTATATTTCCTTCCAGGGCGTGGAGAGCGGCTTTGCCCTCTGGGTCAACGGCAGCTATGTGGGCTACAGCGAGGACAGCTTCACCCCCTCCGAGTTTGATTTGACGCCCTACTGGAAATCCGGGGAAAACAAGATTGCCCTGAAAGTGTTTAAGTGGACTTCCTCCAGTTGGTGCGAGGACCAGGATTTTTACCGCTTTTCCGGTATTTTCCGCAGCGTGTACCTTTATACCATGCCGGAATTTCATATTTATGATATGAAGGTGGAGCCGTTAGTGGGAGAAGATTTGAAATCTGCGAAACTGAAGCTGGCGTTAAAGACAAAGGGCAGCGGAAGCGTGAAAATTTCCCTGACGGATGATGGGAAAAAAATATTTACGGAAACCATAGAAAAGGTGGAGGGAGAAATCACTTTTGAGAAAGAAGTGGAAACGCCGATGCTTTGGAGTGCAGAAACACCTTATCTGTACGATATGACATTGGAATTATGCACAGAGGAGGGAGCGGTCTGCGAGGCGATTTCCCAGAAGGTCGGTTTCCGCCGTTTCGAAATGAAGGACGGAATCATGTGCCTGAACGGAAAGCGGATTGTATTTAAGGGCGTCAACCGTCATGAGTTCAGCTCTAAGACAGGACGGGCGGTTTCTAAGGAAGAATTGCTGCAGGATATTATTACCATGAAACAGAACAATATCAATGCTATCCGTACCTGCCATTATCCGGACGACTCCGGCATTTACGCCCTGTGCGATGAGTACGGGCTGTATCTGATTGCGGAAAACAATATGGAATCCCACGGTTCCTGGGACGCAGCGGTAAAGGGAAAAGCAGCGATGGATACGATTGTACCGGGGGATAACATGGACTGGGAGCCGATGATGTTAGACCGTGTCAATTCCTGCTACCAGAGGGATAAGAACCACCCCTCCATTTTAATCTGGTCCTGTGGAAATGAGTCCTACGGCGGAAAAGTTATCTTTGATATGTCGGAAAAATTCCGGGAGTTAGACCCTCACCGTCTGGTGCATTACGAGGGCGTATTCCAGGACAGACGCTATAACGATACCAGCGATATGGAGAGCCAGATGTATACCACGGTGGAGGGCATTAAAAAATTCCTGGCGGAAAACAAAGAGAAGCCTTTTATCTGCTGCGAGTACACCCATGCCATGGGAAATTCCTGCGGGGCAATGCACAAATACACCGATTTGACGGACACGGAGCCGAGGTACCAGGGCGGATTTATCTGGGATTATATTGACCAGTCTATTCTAAAGAAAGACCGTTACGGAAAAGAGTTCCAGGCTTATGGCGGTGATTTCGGAGAGCGTCCCACGGATTATAATTTCAGCGGAAACGGTATCTGCTACGGCGGGGAACGTGATGCTTCGCCGAAAATGCAGGAGGTAAAATTCAACTACCAGAACATCAGTGTCTCCTTTGGAGAGAAAGACTTTACGGTTACCAACAAGAATCTGTTTATAGATACAGGAGTTTTCAACTGTGAAGTTATCTTAGAGAGAGAAGGAGTTTTTGTTAAAAAACAGAGGGTGCACATGACCGTGCCGCCTTTATCGGAAGATTCTATGGAGCTGCCCTTTGAGATACCGGAGGATGCGGAATACACGGTGACCGTGTCCTTCCAATTAAAGACAGATACCCTGTGGGCGAAGGCGGGACATGAGGTTGCCTTCGGACAGAAAGTATATAAAAAGGCAGCGGCATTTGAAGTGCCGAAGAGCGCAATCCGTGTGATTCATGGAAAAAATAATATCGGCGTGAAGGGTGAAAATTTTGACTGTCTGTTTTCAGAATTAAAAGGCGGGCTTGTTTCCTACCGCTATGCAGGAAAGGAAATGATAGAAAAGCTGCCATTGCCGAACTTCTGGCGTGCTCCGGTGGATAATGATTACGGCAGTCTTGCCACCGCCCGTTATGCGCAGTGGAAAATCGCCAGCATGTATATCAGCCACAAAGCGGATGAAAGCCAGGCGAATCTGCCTCCCGCTGCCGCCGTGGAAGAGGGGGAAAACACAGTTACGGTGCGGTTTACCTATTATATGCCCACAACACCCCGTTCAAGATGCGAGGTTGCCTACACGGTGTACGGGGACGGAACTGTAGAGACAAAATTAAGTTATCAGCCGGTAGAGGGATTGCCGGATATGCCGGAATTTGGTATGATGTTTACATTAAATGCGGATTATGACCGGGTGGAATGGTACGGCTTAGGACCGGAGGAAACCTATGCAGACAGAAAACACGGGGCGAAGTTAGGCATTTACCGCAACAAAGCTGCGGATAACATTTTCCCAAATTGCCTCTTTATCCTTTAATTTTTTTTCTACATCCAAAGATAAGTAAACCTCCAGAACACTTTCCTCCGGGGCTTCCTCATACATCTTGATTCCTTCTGCAAGAAATACCTTGTCCTTGCGACGTTCTTTTGCTTTATTCTGCCACTGTACAATTTGTTTTACTTTTGGGTTGGCATTGCTTGTAATCATTATTTCTCAATCCTCCGCAGCAAATGCTGCAATCCATGCTCCATTCCTCTTTACTACAATTCTAAATCATACCACAATTTTTTCCAACAATATACCTTTTTTGAAAAAAATAACAGCAGTACCCACTTAGGAATACTGCTGCCTTGCATTTTGAAATATAAGGTAACCATTCAGAGCCATATAGATTTCTGAATAGTTATAATATGTTTAGATTGACAATAAATGTGCAACCTCAAACTGGTATTCGTTGATACCCTTCTGCATCTGTAATGCTTCCTCAATATCAAAATCTACGAATTCACCATGCTGATAGCCCACTACTCTGTTGGTTTTACCCTGAAGCATAATATCAACCGCATATGCACCCATAATGGAAGCATAGTAACGATCCTTTGCAGTAGGTCTTCCGCCACGCTGCATGTATCCTAAGATAG
>JAGAIK010000467.1 GCA_017626625.1 Roseburia sp. | reverse complement strand
TATCCTTGAGCCGGGAATCCGTATGTTAGAAGAAAAGGGCGGCATTCCGGTCACGGGGGTCGTTCCATATATGCAGATTACCTTGGAAGATGAGGACAGTCTTACCACCCGTTTTGAACACCGGAAAGAGGCATTGATTGATATTGCGGTGATACGTTTTCCACGGATTTCCAATTTTACGGATTTCATGGTGTTTGAGCAGTACGAGGGAGTTTCGCTGCGGTACATTGACCGTGCGGAGGAACTTCATGAACCGGATTTCATCATTCTGCCCGGCAGTAAAAATACCATGGGAGATTTAAAATGGATGCGGCAGAACGGGTTAGAAGCCGCCGTAAAAAAAAGAGCGGGAAAAGTTCCTGTTTTTGGTATCTGCGGCGGATACCAGATGCTTGGGGAAAAAATCAGCGACCCAAACGGTGTAGAAGAAGGGGGTAGCCTGCGGGGGATGGAGCTTTTACCCATAGAGACGGAGCTGGCGGAGGAAAAGATAAGAACCCGGGTGCAGGGACGTATCGGAAAAATAGATGGGGATTTTTGTGTCCTGTCCGGCAGTGTGATAAATGGATATGAAATTCATATGGGAAGAAGTAAAAAGACCGGGGAAACGGCTGATTTCTGCCGGATAGGAACTATGGGGGAAACGGTGTCCCTTTCCGGACAAAAGTCCGACGGAACATTCTGCAATAATGTTTATGGAACCTATGTCCATGGGATTTTTGATGAGGGGGACATTGCGTTTCAGATGGTGAAAGCCTTAGGAGCAAAAAAGGAAATTTCCATGGAGCACCTTTCCGGCATGGATTACCAGGCATTTAAGGAAAAAGAGTACGATAAACTGGCGGATACGCTGCGGCAGTATTTGGATATGGATGCGGTTTACCGGATAATGGAAGAGTGGTAGAATTATGACAAGAGAAGAACTGAAAAATTTGCAGATTACGCTGCCGGACGCAGCAGTTTATGCAAAGGTAAAACAGAACTGGGATGCCCTGGCAAAACCCTTAGACAGCATGGGAGAATTTGAAACTGTTTTTGCAAAGATAGGCGCTATCACGGGAAATGAAAATGTCCCCATTGGAAAAAAAGCAGTGATTGCCATGTGTGCAGATAACGGGATTGTGGAGGAAGGCATCAGTCAGTCCGGGCAGGAGGTCACGGCAAGGGTGGCGGAGGCTATGGGAAAAGGGACAAGCTCTGTCTGCCGGATGGCAAAACGGGCAGGAGCGGATGTGATTCCGGTGGACGTAGGCATTGCCACGGAGGATTTTATAGAAGGCGTTCTGGCAAGGAAGGTGCGCCGGGGGACAAGGAATTTCCTGAAAGAAGCTGCCATGACAGAGGAAGAGACGTTAGCGGCGATATCTGTCGGCATGGAGGTGGTAAAATCCTGCAAGGAAGCGGGGTATGACCTTCTTGCAACAGGAGAGATGGGGATTGGAAATACCACCACCAGCAGCGCTGTTGCGGCGGCAATGTTAGGCTGTCCTGTGGAACATATCACTGGAAAAGGGGCAGGATTAAGTGATGCGGGATTGCAGCATAAGATAGATGTTATCCGACAGGGGTTAAAAAAGCGTGACTGTGACAGGGGAGATACGCTTCATATTTTATCCGCTGTGGGAGGACTTGATATTGCAGGTCTTTGCGGTGTTTATATCGGTGGAGCAGTTTATCATCTTCCGGTGGTGATGGACGGAGTTATCAGTACCGTGGCGGCGCTGGCGGCAGAACGGTTAGTGCCGGGAACAAAGGAGTTTGTCATTCCGTCCCACCAGAGCAGGGAGCCGGCGGCAGAGTTTATGATGAAGGAGCTTGGGGTGAAACCCTTAATAAATGCAGGACTTGCTTTAGGAGAGGGCACGGGGGCGGTGCTGATGTTTGGGATGTTTGATATTGTGCAGGGGCTTTATGAGAACAGGACTACTTTTGCGGATATTGAGGTGGAGCCGTATATTAGGTTTTAGCGGGGGGTAGGGTGTCAAAAGGGGCTGCTTGTGGGTAAGCGTGTGTTGGCATATCGCACAAACAACAGTCTGCTTTTGTTCCGATGTCCAGAGATAAGATG
>JAGAIK010000466.1 GCA_017626625.1 Roseburia sp. | reverse complement strand
TATGTGTTCAACACCCCGCAGGATCCGGGACGTTCCGTGGAATGCGTGGCACAGAGATGTGATTTTATTAAAAAGAATTTGGAAATTTTAGCACAAGAAGTTTAAGCTGCAACGAAGCTGTGAAAGCTGCAAAGAAAACAGAAACGCCGCAGGACGGCAGAAAGAGGTAAAATTTATGAGCAAATACAAAATGTTAAGCCCGGAAGTGCCAAACGTGCCGTGGCAGGAGCGCCCGGAAAATCTGACGGGAGCCCCGATTTGGAGATATAACGAGAACCCGATTATCGGACGTAACCCGGTCAAGGGCGTGGCAAGAATTTTCAATAGTGCAGTTATGCCTTATGAGGACGGATTTATCGGTGTGTTCCGTGGAGAGCAGACCAACGGGATTCCTTATATCTATCTTGGAAGAAGCGAAGATGCCATTCATTGGAATTTTGAAGAAAATAAGATTGATTTCGTGGACGAGGAGGGAAAATCCTTTATGCCGGTTTATGCCTATGACCCCCGTCTGGTAAAAGTAGAAGATACCTATTACATCATCTGGTGCCAGGATTTCTACGGCGCAGCCATCGGTATGGCAAAGACCACGGATTTTAAGACCTTCACCAGAATTGAAAATCCATTTTTACCCTTTAACAGAAACGCAGTCTTATTCCCAAGAAAGATTAACGGCAACTTCATGCTGCTATCCCGTCCTTCCGACAGCGGACATACGCCTTTCGGCGATATTTTCATCAGCGAGAGCCCGGATTTGGTATACTGGGGCAAACACAGACATGTGATGGGTAAAGGCTCTGAGTGGTGGGAGTCCTTAAAAATCGGCGGCGGCGCTGCTCCTATTGAGACTTCTGAGGGCTGGCTGTTATTCTACCACGGCGTAAGCGGCACCTGCAACGGATATGTGTACTCCATCGGCGGAGCAATTCTGGACATTGATAATCCTTCCATCGTAAAATACCGCTGCGAAACTTTCCTTTTAACACCGGAAGAGTGGTACGAGGAGCGGGGATTTGTGCCGAATGTGTGCTTCCCCTGTGCAACCATTCATGACTCTAAGACAGGAAAGATTGCAATTTATTACGGCGCTGCTGACAGCTATGTGGGGCTGGCATTTACAGAGTTAGACGATGTGATTGACTATATTAAGGAAAACAGTGTAGTGACCACAACAGATACCGAGATTGGAAGACGCTAAATTTAATCGTATAAAATTCATTTGGAGAAGGCTGCTGCAGACGACGGAGTTCATTTTTGCAGCGGCTTTTTTCCAATATAGCCAGGGAAAGGAAAGAGAAAACGGATATGTGGGTATTACCGGATAATGAAATGTTACAGTACAGCGGAAGAATTGACTTTGAAGACAGGCAGGCGCCTGTTCTCGTATATGCCTGCACTTCGGTGAGAATGGTGTTTTTTGGAACGGGCGTGAAAGTTACGCTGTGCAACCACCGCTCCTGCTGGACCAACGAAATGGGATATTTTGTGGATGAAGTGCAGGGGAAAATTACGTTAAGTGACGGGGAAGAAAAAGAAACTTATACACTGGCGGAAAATCTGACAGAGGGCTGGCATGAGCTGCTGTTTTTTAAGCGCATGGATAGCTGTCATACCGTAACTTTTTACGGATTTGAAGTGGAAGGGGAAAGCCCTAAGCTGCGGATGCCGCTGCTTAAGCCGGAGAGGAGAATCGAATTTTTCGGTGACAGCGTTTCCTGCGGGGAAGTTTCGGAGGCGCTGGATTATGTGGGGAAAGAGGACCCGGTGCATGACGGAGAGTACTCCAACAGCTGGTATTCTTACGCCTGGATGACCGCACGGAAGCTGGACGCAGAAATCCACGACACCTCCCAGGGAGGCATTGCCCTGTTGGATGATACAGGCTGGTTTGCGGCTCCTCATTACCAGGGCGTGGAATCCTGCTATGACAAAATCGAATATCACCCGGACCTGGGAAACATTAAAAAATGGGATTTCTCAAACTATACGCCTCATGTGGTGGTGGTAGCCATCGGGCAGAATGACAGCAACCCGATTGACTATATGGCAGAGGATTATCGTGGTGAAAAAGCTGACTATTGGAGAAAACGCTATCGTGCATTTATTGAAAAACTCATGAGTATCTATCCCAAGGCGCAAATTATTCTGGCTACAACGATTTTGTGCCACCATGAGAACTGGGATAAATCTATTGATGAAGTGTGTCAGGAAATTGCAAGTTCCCGTGTGCACCATTTCCTGTATACACGCAATGGAAAGGGGACGCTTGGACATATTCGGATTCCGGAAGCGGAAGAAATGGCTGGAGAGTTGACTGCTTATATTGAAAGTCTGGGGGAGGATGTCTGGAATTAATATGTGATTTGGGGGCAAAAGGAGGAGGAGATAAAGTTGTGAGGCAGATTGCACAAAGGAGGCTCTGCTTTTGTTCCGATGTCCAGAGATAAGATG
>JAGAIK010000465.1 GCA_017626625.1 Roseburia sp. | reverse complement strand
TGGCTTTCGGAGTAGACCTGGGATGGATGACGCAGTTAGAGGATATGGGAATACGCTGGGTAAATGAAGCAGGGGAGGAGACAGACCTTTTAGATGCGGTTATAGAGAAAGGAGCCGATGCAGTCAGGCTGCGGGTGTTCGTAAATCCGCCGGAAGATGCGTACTGGCAGAAGGCGGAGGATACCAGATGTATGTTGGGCTACTGCGACCCGAAGAGCGTGTTGGCGGCGGCGAAAAGAGTCAAAGAGAAGAACTTAAGACTGATGATTGACTTCCATTACAGCGACCATTTTGCGGATGCACAGATTCAGGATATACCGGAGGCATGGCAAAAAGACAGCGACGACGAGCTGGCAGCCCATGTATATGAGCATACCAGGGAGGTTTTGAAGCTTTTAGAGCAGGAGGGTATCCGTCCGGAGTGGGTGCAGGTGGGAAATGAGATAAATCCCGGACTGCTGCTTCCGCGGGGAGGGCTGTCCGAAAATCCACAGCTTATGGTGCGGCTGTTAAACAGCGGTTACGATGCGGTAAAAGCCTGTCTGCCGGATTGTCAGGTCATCACTCATCTTGCGGGCGTCACCTCCAAAACTGCCTGCGATACCTTTTTAGAGACATTCTTTTCCTTAGGAGGCAGGACGGATATCCTGGGATTTTCCTATTATCCCTATTGGGATAAGCTTGCAGACAGCGGTGAGCCGGCACGTTTTTATAATCCGCTGATAACCTACGCAGAGCGCTTCGGGAAACCTGTGATGGTCTGCGAAGTGGGGGAAGATGCGACGGAGGAGAAACGTTCGGCGGAGGTGGTAGCCAATACCATAGAAGCCGTCCTGCAGGTGCCTGACCATCAGGGACTTGGCGTGTTCTACTGGGAGCCGGAGGTCAGTGCAGACATGCTGCCGGACAGCTATCCGCTGGGGGCAGCCAGACTGGTGGCGGAAAATACCCTTCAGCTTACCGATGCGATTTCGGTATACGGAACTTACCGGAAAGCAAGAGGAAAGGAATGACCACTGTTACAGGAAGAAAAAGAAAAGGAGAAGTGTGTGAAAATGAAAAAGAGAAAGGAAAAGAAAAAAGGGATGTCCCTGTCGCCGCTTAAGGTGATTCAGAAACACTGGATGCTTCTTTTGATGCTGGCGCCGGCGGTCATCTATGTACTGGTTTTCAGCTACGCGCCTATGACGGGCATCGTGCTTGCCTTTAAGAAGTACAGTTATGCAGGAGGCATCTACGGTTCGCCGTGGAACGGACTGGAGAATTTTAAAGCGCTTTTGATTTCCGGGAAATTAGGTCAGGTGACAAGAAATACGGTGCTTTATAATGCAGCGTTTATTGCTCTTGGCGTAGTCTGTGAGATGGGAAGTGCAATCCTGATTAACGAGCTTGGCAATAAGTTTTTTAAAAAAGGGGCACAGACGTTGATGTTTTTGCCGTATTTCATAAGCTGGGTAGTTGCGGGAGCCATTATGTACAACATCTTCAACTATGAAAAAGGAGTATTTAACCATATCTTGAGCTTTTTCGGGGCTGCTCCCTTTGACCTCTACAACACGCCGGAGGCGTGGCCGTTCGTGTTGATTTTCCTGAAATTGTGGAAAGGAACGGGGTACGGCTCAGGGGTATATTTAGCGGCGATTACCGGAATGGACCAGGAAATGTTCGAGGCGGCGTCCATAGACGGTGCAAATGCCTGGCAGAAAATTAAGTATTTGACGATTCCGTCTTTGATTCCGACGATGATGGTGTTGGTATTGCTGGCAATCGGAAATATTTTCCGCGGTGATTTCGGACTGTTTTATCAGACGGTTAAGAGCAGCGCCCTGCTGCAGCCCATGACGGATGTGATTGACACCTATGTGTTCCGGCTGCTGATTGATACCGGTGATATCGGCGTATCCGCAGCGGCAGGCTTATACCAGTCAGTACTGTGCTTCATAACGATTACGGTCTGCAACAAGCTGGTGAAAAAGGTGAATCCGGATTACGCATTATATTAAGAAGGACAGAATGCACAGGAGCGTGTGCATAGGGAGGTAAGAATGAAAGCAAAAGCTTATCAAAGCCCAAAAGTGAAAAAGGGGAAGGATGTTATCATCATTAATCTTGTGGGATATGTTGTCATCGGACTGTTTGCCCTGATTTGTCTGGCACCGTTTTATCTGATTGTGATTGCGTCCTTTACAGATGAGACAGAATTAATCAGGAGCGGTTATCCGATTTTGCCGCAAATCGAGGATTTCAGCATACAGGCGTATCAGTTGTGCCTGAAGAATCCTACGGCTATCCTGCATGCCTATGGAACCACAATAGGAGTGACGGTCATCGGCACCTTTTTGTCGGTACTGATGGCAACCATGACCGGGTATGTGTTATCCCGCAAGGATTTTCCGTGGAGAAACCAGTTTTCGTTTTTCTTTTTCTTTACCACATTGTTTAACGGGGGACTGGTTCCGTGGTATCTGCTCTGTATCAGATATCTGCATTTTAAAAACAGTTGGCTGGGATTGATTTTGCCGTTAATGTTCTCGGTCTGGAATATGATTATTGCCAAATCTTTTATGAGCGGTATTCCGGCAGAGATTTCCGAATCTGCCAAGTTGGACGGGGCAAATGACATGGT
>JAGAIK010000464.1 GCA_017626625.1 Roseburia sp. | reverse complement strand
TATAAGTAAAGGTCAGCTTCCTGATATCCTCTAAGGTAGTGCCGGACTGTTCCTCCGTCTGAATGTAAACCTTGTAATCCTTCAAATCCGTCGTAATGGTGGTGGGTGATGTGTCCGCTGCCATCTTCGCATAGACAAGCTGGAATACCTGCGCCGTGGTCATGCCGTATTCTGCCGCTTTCTCCTTATCCACCACAACAGTAAAGGAGGGGGTGGTATCGTCAAGTCCGTCCTCCACGTCCACCGTTCCTTCCGTCTGCTCCACAATTTCTGCCACCTGGGCGGCAAGCTCCTGCAGCTTATCTAAATCCTTTCCGCTGATTTGTACTGAGATACCGCTGCCAAACATAGCGCTCATGTCAGAGGAGGAAGCATCCGCCGACACTTCACAATCCATGTCCTCCGTTAATGCCGCAATCTGCTCTGTAATCTCCTCCGCAGTCACCCCAGCTTCCTCATCTAAAATCAGGTACATGGTAACACTGTCATCACTGCCGCCTAAGGACATCATACTGCTGCCCCCGGTCATGGCACCGATACTTTCAATCCCTTCAATACCGGAAATCTTCTCCACAACCTCATCTGACAGTTCCGTCAGTTCCTCAAAGGTCAGCGTCTGCTCCTCCTTCGCTCCCACCGTCACCGTCATCTGGTTTGACTCCATGCTCATATCCATAAAGGTAAAGCCGCGGGAAAGAGCGGACACCATGCTGACCACCAGAAGAACCACCACGGCAATAAGCACAAGGGGTTTTACATGAAGCGCTTTCTCCAACACAAATACATATCCGTCCCTTATTTTTTCAAAAAATCCCGCCTTGACCTCTTTGGTATTTTTCAAAATTCCCGCCGCCATCATAGGCACAAAGGTCAGCGCCACAATCAGACTGGCAGTCAGGGTAAAGGCAATCGTCAGCGCAATATCCACAAACAACTGCCTTGTAATGCCCTCTGTAAAGATAATGGGCGCAAAAACACAGACCGTGGTCAGGGTAGAAGCAAAAATGGCTCCCGACACCTGGCTTGCGCCTTCCACTGCCGCTTTACGGACGGAATACCCCTCCTTTTGCAAACGGTAAATGTTCTCAATTACTACAATCGAGTTATCCACCAGCATACCAATTCCAAGGGCTAAGCCGGAAAGAGAAATAATATTTAAGGAAATATTGGAAAAATACATCAGTACAATGGCAAAAATAACGCTCAGCGGAATGGAGCAGGCAATTACCATGGTGGGTTTAAAATCCTTCAAAAACAGCGCCAGCACGATAACCGCCAGCAGTGCTCCCACAATCATGTTTTCCAATACGGATTCCACAATCATGTCAATATAGACACCCTGGTTCATCAGAATCGTCATTCTAAGACCGTCTGTCTCCTTTTCCAGAGACTCAAATTTATTTCTTACCCGCTTCGTCACGTCTCCGGTGGAATACCCGGTCTGTTTTTCAATGGAAAGCATAATCGCCGGGTTTCCGTTCAGCTTGGAGTAGGACTCGGCGGAATTGTCCACTACTTCAATCTCCGCCACATCGGAAAGCCGTATGGGCTCAATCCCCTCTAACCCTAAATCTATCAGCACCAAATCCGTCAATGCCTCGGTGGATTCCACCTTATCTCCCACCCGCACCATGTAGGAGTTGTCTCCTTCCTGGACATAGCCTGCCGGCATGGAGAAATTCTGTGCCACCAGAAGACCGCCTAAATTTTCCACCGTCAGGACGGCATTCAAGTCCGCCGCTTCCTCCGCGCTCTCTTTCGCCTCGTCAAGCTGCGCCTGCCCCAACGCCAACTGGTTTTCCCCGTCTGCCAACTGCGCTGCCGCATCGCTCATCTGAAGAAGGCTGCTGATTTCCGTCCGGTTTAACGTCACATAGGCGTCATCTAACGTGGTTTTTCCCTCTGCCACCTGCTCCTGCGCCGCCTCGATGGCAGCCATGCCAGAATTGATTTCCACCAGCTTTGCGGAAAGGGTGGCTATCACCTGGGGAATATCCTCGATGGTGGAAAGGCTCACATCGAAAGCCGCTAACTGCTCCGACCACTGTCCGCTTAAAGACGCATTCAGTTCTAATATCTGGTACTTTATCAGGTCTATCTGGTCACTGTCCACCGCATTCTGCCCCATGGCAGCCGCAATACTGTCCTGTATACTGTCCGCTGCCGTCCCGGTGGTTCCCGCCGCTGTTCCGGCAGCATCTCCCGTCCCCGCAGTATCTCCGGTGCCTGCCGTGTCTCCGGTTCCCCCGGTTATCTGGTTTTCCAAATCGTCTAACTGCTGCTCTAAAATGGCGGTACTCTCGTCGCTGCGCGCCTGGGCTGTCTCTAACTGTTCCTGCAGCTCTGTTCCCTGTTTATAAATTTCCTGCAGTTGCGGCACCGCCTGTTCAATCAGGGTTTTCATGGCTGCTAACATCGTGTAATTCTGATTCAGGTCAGACTCGGATACAAATGCCTGGATTTTCCCGTTTGTCATCTCATTCTGCGCCTGCCCTAACTGGCTGGCAAGTTCTTCTTTCCCGCTGTCTAACTTGTCCTTTCCGCTCTGAATTTCCTCTGCGGCATCATCTAATTCCTTCTGGGGTTCTTCAAACTGTTCCTCGATTTTCTCTAAAATCTTTTCGTTTAAGTCGTCAATCTTCTTCTGGTCTAAGGTCACCTGCACCGATTCCTCTAAGGTTCCGGTGGCGGAAACCGATGCCACGCCGTCTACGCTGGTAAGGGCAGGCACTAACTCCTGCTCTACATACTGGGAGATTTCCCCCTGGCTCACGCCCTCAATGTCTGCCGAAGCCACCATAATGGGCATCATATCCGGGTCAATCTGCATAATGATGGGTGTTCCCACACTGTCCGGAAAACTGCCCTCTAGCTGGTCAAGCTTCTGCTGCATTTCTATCAGAACCGAATCCATGTTGGCGCTCTGCTCATACTCCAAAATTACCATGGAGTAGTTGTCATGGGATGCAGAACTTACATTTTTTATATTGGAAGTGGTCGCCATCGCCGCTTCAATCGGCGCCGTCACATCCATTTCCACTTCCTCC
>JAGAIK010000463.1 GCA_017626625.1 Roseburia sp. | reverse complement strand
TCTCAAAATGTTCTTTTGAGGTATATGCTGCCATACTGTTTTCCTCTAACCCTGTGTCTTTTAACAGTCCGCAGATAACAAATTCCTCCGAAGCATATGCGGATTTCCTGTCGGTGCGGAAAGAAATCTCCACTCTGTCCCCAATCTGTGGATTTTCTATGCCTAACTGCCGGAAAAAAGCAGGCTGCGCTGCAATTTCATTTCCCTCTTTCGGGTAATTCCCCTCCGTCAGGCGATTTTCCATATGCGCCATATTCCTTGCCCCATCGTCCATCCAAAGAAACGACAAACTCCCGGCACTGTTCACCTCTCCATAATCTGACAGTATTCCCAAATCCGTAAATTCACTCCGCCGCTGCATTTCCTCAATATTTTCCCCTGTTACGGTTATGTAACTTCCATAGTAAGCGCCGTACCATTCCGCTGCACTCCATTCCTGTATGTCTATCAGCCCATAGCCCGCCAGAGCAATGGCAGTCAGCAGCAGGGTTGTGATACAAATGGAAATCATAATCAAAATGCTTCTCGTTTTATCTTTTTTTATATTTGCCAGTGCAAGATTTGTAACCGTGCTTCTCATCTCACTTTCCCTGCCTTTCCATCCTCTATCACAATCACCCGGTCTGCAAGCTGAGCGATGTCCTCGTCATGGGTAATCATGACCATGGTCTGCCCATATTTTTCGGCAGACAGCTTCAGCAGACCGATTACCTCGTCACTGGTTTTGGAATCCAAGTTTCCCGTGGGTTCATCTGCAAAAATGATATCCGGTCTTGAAGCTAACGCCCTTGCAATGGCAACCCGCTGCTGCTGCCCGCCGGAGAGGGTATTCGGGAGGTTATGGATTTTTGTCTCCAGACCTAAGGTTTTGATAATATCCCACACAAAGTTCTCCTCCGGCTTTCTTCCGTCTAACCCAATGGGGAGCACAATATTTTCCCACACATTAAGGGAAGAAACCAGGTTAAATACCTGAAAAATAAAGCCCATCTTTCTTCTGCGGAACACTGCCAGAGGGCATCCTCCTTCAAAGCAAAAATATCCTTCTCCCCCACATATACCTTTCCGCTGGTGGGATAATCCAGTCCCCCCAGCATATGCAGCAGGGTGGATTTCCCGGAACCGGATTTACCCACAATCGCCACAAATTCCCCCTGCTCAATGGAAATATTGTTGTCCTCCACTGCCCTCACTTCATTTTCACCGGAGCCGTAATACTTACATAAATGTTCCGTCCTTAAAATCGTATTCATCTGTGTCCTCTCTTTCTTCCACCAAACTTGCAGCTACCCGCCTGCCGGATTATTTTCCTTTTCTTCTAATCCTAGCAGGTCTGTCTTACCTTTTCCTTTCAAAAGAAAGAGAGAAGTCTTACAATTTTGCAAGACTTCTCCTTCCATTAATAAGGTAACTGAAATACAAAACAACTACCTTCTCCCTTCTCATTATGAGAGGCTGCCACTGTCAGCGTACCACCATGTCTGTTCACAATCTCCCTCGCCAGATACAGTCCTACACCGGAGCCTGCTGTCTCCTGTATTTCTTTGGCTTTTCCCCGGTAAAACCGTTTAAATATCTGATGCCACTCTGATTTCGGAATCCCGATTCCCTCATCTTCTATTTCAATCCGCAGAAAAACCGTCATTTTTATCATGCGAAGAGTAATTTTTGAACCTGCTTTGCTGTACTTTACCGCATTTTCCAGTACGTTTAAAAATGCCTCACAGATCCATTTCCCATCCAGGGGCAGGTGTA
>JAGAIK010000462.1 GCA_017626625.1 Roseburia sp. | reverse complement strand
AGAAAATTTCTTGTTTCTTCGCCATTAAATAACCTAAAACAAACATAGTACATTTATCTAAAATTCCATCAGAATTACACACATACACTGCATCACTTTTTAAGCATCTGTCTATTTGGTCAATTATATCATTTGAAGTTAAACTAGGTAAACATAATAACTCAGGTATTCCGTTTTCTCGAAATATTTTCTTTAATCCATTGTTATCAATTAACATAGGACCACTTGTACCAAAATAATAAGCAATATTCCTTAGAATATTTTCTTTTTCTTTATCATATGCCTCCTGCCCGGCTGGTGGAGCTGTATAACCGCTATGTGGGGGACTGGGGAGGCGCCTCCACGGTGTATCGTTTTGAGGCGGTGAAGAACGGAAACGTGGTAAAAACCCTGGTGAAAGAGCCGGTGAAGTCCATCCGGTTAGAGGCGGAGGCTGACCATACCCTTTTGCAGGAGGAAACCACCTATGATGTGGCGGCGGTGCGGATAAGAGCAGTGGACCAGAACGGCAATCTGCTGAATTTTTATAATGAACCGTTGAAGTTAGAGGTGGAGGGAGAGCTGGAAGTAATCGGCGATTCTGTCATTGGTCTGCAGGGCGGTATGGGCGGAACCTATGTGAAAACCACAGGAAAGCCCGGCATGGGCACATTAAATATTTCATCGGTACAGATGGGAAGCATTGCAATCAATTTTCAGATACATAGTAAAAAAGAGAAATAACAGAAAAGTAAGAACAACAAAAAAATAAGAACAGCAGAAAAAGTAAAAAGCAGGAATAGAAAGAACCGCGGAAGGGAGAGTTTCCCCGGGCAGAGAGGGAGGAAAAAGCAATGAAATTATCAGCAAAAGAAAAGGTTTCCTACGGATTAGGAGCGGTGGGAAAGGACATGGTTTACATGCTTTCCGCCAGCTATATTTTATATTATTATCAGGATATTTTAGGAGTCAGCGCCATTGCCATGGGGATTATTTTAATGGCAGCCCGCGTGTTTGACGCATTTAACGACCCCATTATGGGGGTCCTTGTGGCAAAGACAAAGACGAAGTGGGGAAAATTCCGTCCCTGGCTGCTGATTGGAACGGTGTTGAATGCCATAGTTCTTTATTTTATGTTTGCGGCGCCTCCGGCACTGGACGGAAACGGGCTGGTGGCGTATGCGGCGATTGCCTATGTTCTCTGGGGCGTCACTTACACCATGATGGACATTCCCTACTGGTCGATGATTCCGGCATTTACCGAGGGCGGAAAGGAGCGGGAAAATCTCTCCACCCTGGCACGCTCCTGTGCAGGCGTGGGCTCCGCCATCGTCACCATTATTACGATGAAATGTGTCTATGTTTTAGGACAGAACAATGAGCGGGAGGGTTTTCGGTGGTTTGCCCTGATTGTGGCTGTGGTTTTTGTGGTATTTATTCTGATTACCTGTGCCAATATCAAAGAAAAATCCACGGTGGATATGGACACGCCTTCCGTGGGGCAGATGTTTAAAGCACTGCTTCAGAACGACCAGGCAATGACGGTGGTCATCACCATTGTCCTGATTAACTGTTCCATTTATATTACCTCGAATCTGGTCATTTACTTTTTTAAATATGACTTTGGCGGCAGTGAGTGGTATAATAGCTATACATTATTTAATACCTTCGGCGGCGGCATCCAGATTTTAGCCATGATGCTGTTTTTCCCGCTGCTGCGCAGATTTTTAAGCTCCATTCAGGTGTTTTACGTCAGCTTTGCCAGTGCCATTGCGGGCTATGCGGTGCTGTTGGTGCTGATGTTTACCAATATGACAAATATTTTCCTGCTGTTTGTTCCGGCATTTTTCATTTTTGCGGCAAATGGAATGCTTTCCGTGCTGACTACCGTTTTCCTTGCCAATACGGTGGATTACGGCGAACTGAAAAATAACCGCAGGGATGAGAGCGTGATTTTCTCCATGCAGACTTTTGTGGTAAAATTAGCCTCCGGCGTGGCGGCTCTCGTGGCGTCTGTCTGCTTAAGCCTTTGCAATTTGAGCAATGATACCTCAGGGACGGCGGTGGAGGCGTCGGCAGGCTCTGTGGCGGGACTTCGCATGACCATGACGGTGGTACCCATTGCGGGACTTCTTGTGGCAGTCTACCTGTTCCATAAAAAATATATTTTGACGGAGCAGAAGGTAGAGGAAATCGCGGCAGAGGTTAAGAAAAAAAGGGAAAACCGTTCCTAAAATCACTTGTTCCTAGCGGAAAATTAAGAAAAGCAGGAAACGGGGAAATGAGAAACAGAAATCGTAAATGATAGCAGAAAGGCGGGTTACTTATGATAAGAGAGGAAAACCAGATTTTTACCCTTACAACGGCAAATACCTCCTATGCGTTCCGGGTGATGGACAGCGGGCATTTAGAGCATTTATATTATGGAAGAAAAATTACCATGCCGGGAGAGGCACTGTTTGAAAAGCACACCTTTGCACCGGGAAATACCAACTGCGCAGACCGGAAGGAGTTCTCCCTAGAGGATATCCGCCTTGAAATGTCCTCCTATGGAAAAGGGGATATCAGAGAGCCTTTTATCGAGGTGACTTATGCGGACGGAAGCACCACCTCGGATTTTCGATTTGAAAAGTCAGAGATAACGGAGGAAAAACCGGAATTTGAAACCCTGCCGGGCTCCTATGAGGAAAGCGGTCATGTAGAACACCTTTGTATCACCCTTTTAGAGCGGTATCACGGACTGGCATTAGAGCTGCATTACTATGTCTATGAGGAATGCGATGTGATTTCAAGAAGTGCCAAACTTTACAATCAGGGCAGTGAGACGGTGAAATTGCTGAGACTGATGAGCTTACAGTTAGATTTTGATACGCCGGATTTTGTATTTACCACGTTTCATGGGGCTTGGGCGCGGGAAATGAACCCTTGTTCCGTGCGCCTGCTTTCCGGAAAACAGGTGAATGCCTCCTATACCGGAACCACCTCCAGCCGTGCCAATTCCTTTGTGATGTTGGGAAAGGAGCACACCACCGAGGAGGCGGGAGATGCCTATGGATTCCATCTGATTTACAGCGGCAATCATTATGAGGCTGCGGAGGTCAGCAGTTTTGGGAAAACCCGCCTGGTGACAGGAATCAATCCCCAGTCCTTCTGCTTTGTGTTAGAGCCGGGGGAGAGCTTTGAGGCGCCGGAGGCGGCAATGACCTATTCCCACGAAGGGTATCAGGGCATGAGTCTGCATTTCCACGAATTTATCCGGGAGCATATCGTAAGGGGAACCTGGAAGAAAAAGGAACGCCCCGTGCTGCTAAACAGTTGGGAGGCGGCGTATTTTGATATTAATGAGAGGAAGCTGCTGTCCTTAGCCAAGGCGGGCAAAGAAGCGGGAATCGAACTTTTTGTCATGGACGACGGGTGGTTTGGCAGCAGGGACGACGATACCCAGTCCTTAGGCGATTGGGAGGTAAACCGGAAAAAGCTGCCCAATGGCTTAGAGGGGCTTTCTAAGAAAATCCGGGCGATGGGGCTTTCCTTTGGTATCTGGGTGGAGCCGGAAATGGTAAATGTAAAGAGCGAGCTTTACCGCAGGCACCCGGACTGGACCATAGAGATACCGGGGCAGGACCATGCCGAGGGGCGCAACCAGCGGATTTTGGATTTGTGCCGTACCGAGGTGCAGGATTTTATCATTGAAAAAATGACGGAAGTTTTTTCTTCCGGGGAGATTTCCTATGTGAAATGGGATATGAACCGCACTTTTACCGACTATTATTCGAGGGCGCTGCCGCCGGAGCGTCAGGGGGAGGTGGCGCACCGCTATGTGCTGGGGCTTTACCGCTGTATGAAAGAGCTGACGAAGCGTTTCCCGGATATTTTATTTGAGGGCTGTGCAGCAGGGGGAAACCGTTTTGACCCGGGAATGTTATGTTATTTTCCGCAGATTTGGGCAAGCGACGACACGGACGCTTTGTGCCGGGCGGAAATCCAGAACGGCTACAGCTACGGTTATCCCATGTCGGTGGTCAGCGCCCATGTTTCCGCCTGTCCGAACCATCAGACCCTTCGGAATACGCCCCTGGAAACCAGGTTTTCTGTGGCGGCGTTTGGCGTCTGCGGCTATGAGTGCAATTTCTGTGAGATGAAAAAGGAAGAGTTAGCGGCGGTAAAAGAGCAGATTTCTCTTTATAAACAGTGGCGCAGGGTATTGCAGTTCGGTGATTTTTACCGGGGAAGAAGTTTTCACGGTTTCGAGAGCAATTATGCTGCGGCGTTAAGTAACGGCACAGGAAATGTGATGGAGTGGACCTGTGTTTCTAAGGATAAGAAGAAGGCGGTGGGATTTCTGATGCAGAAACTGGCGGTTCCGAATACCCAGTTTGCGTATTACAGGGCGAAGGGGCTTGTGCCGGAGCAGAAATACCATTTTTCCAACCGCAGCTTAACCTATAATGTAAAGGAATTTGGAAGTCTGGTAAATACGGTGGCGCCGGTTCATATCCGTCCGGATTCCCTTGCTCACAATCTGGTGGCAAAATTTGTGAAAATGCAGGGGGAGACGGAGGATTACGAGGTTTACGGAGACGCCCTGATGTACGGGGGTGTACTTTTAAAACAGGGCTTTGGCGGTACGGGATATAATGAGGAGGTACGTCATTTCCCGGATTTTGCATCAAGAATGTATTTTATGGAAGCAGTGGAATAAGAGAGGGGACAACAGATGGCAGTCATTGGAATCGATTTGGGAACCACCAACAGCCTTGCGGCATACTGGAAAGACGGGGAAGCCCGTCTGATACCGGATGAGACAGGTTCTGTTTTAGTGCCGAGTGTCGTAAGTTTTCAGGAGGGAGAGGGCTTAAGCGTCGGACAGCAGGCGAAGGAGCGCAGAATGTTAGATGAAACAGCGGCAGTCGGTTCCTTCAAACGCTTTATGGGAACGGAAAAAACATATCAACTGGGGCAGAAGAATTATACGCCCATGCAATTATCCGCGATGGTGCTTGAGAAAATGAAGCGGAACGCAGAGTGCTATCTTAAGGAAGAGATTACGGAAGCGATTATCACGGTTCCGGCATACTTTAATGATAAACAGCGGAGTGATACGAAAAAGGCGGCGCAGATTGCGGGACTTCCTGTGGAACGGCTGATTAACGAGCCTTCTGCGGCTGCGCTTGCCTACCGGATGCAGTACGGGGAGGAAGATAAGAGCCTTCTTATCTTTGATTTTGGCGGCGGAACCCTGGATTTGTCCTATGTGGAATGTTTTGAAAATATCATCGAAATTGTGGCGGTTGCGGGGGATAATTATCTCGGCGGAGACGACATTGACCGTCTGATTGCAGAATATTTCTGCCGGGAATGCGGTGTTGCGCAGCAGAGACTTACTGCGGAGGAGAGAGCGGCTTTATGGAAAACGGCGGAAGCCGCAAAACGGCAGTTAGAGCAGGAACCGGAGGTGAAAATGACGGTTGAGATAGCGGGGGAATCCTGCTCCGCTTCTTTGAATGAGGAAATTCTGTTTGAAATCTGTACCTCCTTATTTGCCAAAATCCGGGAGCTTTTTTTACATATCTTAGAGGATGCGGGTTCTGGTATTTCCGATGTGGACGATTTGATTATGGTGGGAGGTTCTTCCCGGCTTTCTGTGGTAAAACGTTTTTTGCGGGAGCTTTTGGGAAAGGAGCCGATTGTACTGGGAAACACCGACCAGGTGGTGGCGATGGGTGCCGGAGCCTACGCCGGAATCCGCCAGAGAAAGGAAGAAATCAGGGATTTGCTCATGACGGATGTCTGTCCCTTTACCTTAGGAGTTGAGACCCATCACAGGCAGAGTGATGAAAACGGCTATATGCTGCCGATGATTGAGCGCAATTCCACGCTTCCGGCTTCCCGCTGTGAGCGGCTGTTCACTTTAGACGATTACCAGAAAGCGGTTACGATTAAGATTTATCAGGGGGAGGAGTATTACGCAAAGGATAATCTCTATTTAGGGGAGGTTACGGTTAAGGTACCGCAGAAAAAGGCGGGAAAAGAGTGGGTGGATGTTTATTTTACCTATGATATCAATGGCATTTTACAGGTTGAGGCTGTAAACGCAAAAGGGGAACGCAACCGGATACTGTTAGCAAACCAGAGCTTAAGCAAGGCAGAGCTTGCCCGCTGCCAGAAGGAATTAGAACAGATATTGTTTCCGCCCATTCAGCAGGAAAAAAATCAGGAGATGCTAAGGAAGCTCACCACTTATTATGAACAGAGCACCGGGGAGCGGCGGCAGCAGATAGGAGCCCTGATTGACTGGTTTACTTCCGGATTAAACAGCGGAAGGCTTCACGTGAGAAAGAAAGTGACAGAGGAAATGGAGCGGCAGTTGGCATTGTTGGAGGAGTTTGAGGGAAGAAAAGCGGAAATCTTCTTTGACGGGGAGTTAAAGCAGGAGAAGGAGAGGGAAGAACTATGAACTGGGAAGAAATGTGGGAACTTTTGCAGACAGAGCCGACACAGTCGAAAAAGGAAATCCGAAGGGCCTATGCAAAGCAGTCGAAGCTTCATCATCCGGAGGAAGAACCGGGGCTTTTTGCGCAGTTGAATCAGGCATACCAGGAGGCAATGCGCTACGCACAGACGTCAGAAACGCCGGGGCGGGAAGAAGAAAAATCTGGAGCCAAATCGTCCTTATCAGAAACGCCGGGACGGGAGAAAGAAAAAACTGGTGAAGAATCGTCCTTGTCAGAAACTCCGGGACAGGAGGGAAAGGACGGAACAGCTCCGTCCCTGTCAGAAACGCCGGGGCGGGAGGAAGAAAAAGCCGGAGCAGCTCCATCCCTGTTAGAAAAGTTAGCACAGGCGGAAGAACGGCGGGTGGAGGAGAGCAAAAAACAGGGGGCATTGCGGGGGCTGATAGAAATTTTTGAGGACCCGAAACGCAGAAACCGGGCAAAGGAATGGCAAGCTTATTTCCTATCGGAGGCATTTTTAGGGGAGCAGTTTGAAGACTATTTCGGAACAGGAATGCTGGACTATTTAGAAAATCAGGAGGAATGCGATATGGAAAGCCTTCCTGTGAACTTCGTGCAGGAACTTGCCGTTGCATATGGATTATTTCCGGATGCGCTGGAGATGGACTTAAAAAGCGGGGAGATTACACCGGAGGACTGTACCGTAAAAGTGGGAGATGGCTTTCCGGCAAGGGCGGCTGCGGCAAAAATCTGGAATATGCAGGAATATGAGAGAGGCTTTCTGCATCCAATCCGGCTTTTGGGAAAAGCGGAAAGGTGGGTAAGGCTCTGCTCTTTTTCCGATTATCTGCTGCTTCACACCATGCAGCAGAAAGGATATCTGACGGAGAAGGAGAAGAAAAACTGGGGGCGTATTTTAGACTGCGGCAACAGCAATCATCTGTTTGAGCGGAAAGGGGACAGGGAGGTTTATCCGGAGACACGCAGCGAATGTCTCATTACACTGTATACCTATTGGGTGAAAACAGAGGAAGTGCCGGAATGTGTCTGCAAATATATGTATCATGCCTACCAACTGAAAGAGGTAGAGCAAAGCAGCAACTGCGGGCTTTACCGGGAGTTGAAAAAGGCGATTCTGGCACGGTATCCGGAGATGGATAATATCCTGTATGGCGAAGACGGCAAGGAACAGATGATTCTTCGGTGGTACCGGGAGCTGATGGAAATTGTAACAGACCATTATCGGAATTATGTTGCCAGAAAATACGGTGAGACGGAGGAAATCAGGCAGCGGGTAGAGACGCTGTTTCAACGGGCAGAATGGGAAAAAATAAAGTCGGAGCCGGAATTGTTTGAAAAGCTGTATGAGCAGCTTCCTGTCTACCAAATACTGCCCGGCTCCCTGGCGCATCGGTTGTACGATTTTTGGGAAAAAGAAGAGCCCTGGGAGGACGGAGAGAAGGGACAGGATATGCTGGAAGGACTGGTGCGTTCTTTTGGCTGTGAACGTCTGGCGATTCAGTTAGATGAACGGCAGGTGTATCCGTATGAAAAGACTTCCGTGGAGGACATCGGACTGGAAAATAAGGATTTCTGGGAGTATTTTCTTATGACGGGCTTTGGAGAGCGCTATGTGGAAGTAATAGGGGAGCGGCAGAGGAAGGCTCCTTATATTGCGGAAAACCGTCATTATCTTCCCGGATATGTCAGGGATATTTATCTGCCCTCCGTGGAATGGCAGAAGCTGTTTACCCGGTTTGATGAGAAAAAGCAGCGGATTTTAAATCCGGTTTCCACTGCGTTCCTATTGCCGGATGGAAGGACACTGAAAGTGGAATTTCATCTTCACTATGTGCTTTACCGGATAGAAGACGTGCAGGTGATTGCTCCGGTGTTTACCTTTGCACAACTGCGGCAGATGGAACCGCAGTTAGAAAAACCGGAGCAGTTTTTCTTCCTGTTAGCGGTAACGGAGATTGCGGAAGAAGAGCGGAAAGAAGCGGAAGAGATGATTGAGGAACGGCTGCGTCTGCTGCCGCTTTATGGCTGTACCATTCCGTTTATTGCAGCGGCGATTGCGGCAGATAACGACAGGAACGGGCTGAGAGGGACGGAGACGGTACTATACGGAGAAAAGGAACGTTTCTGCTTTAAGATGGAGGTGTCAAAGTACAATGTAAAACTGTACCGCAAGTCCGATGCGGGCTGGGAGAATATAGAACCTCTGAGCGGGGAGGGAAAGAAAGTAAAAGCACTGGATTTGGAAGGAAAGATAGGATTTGCCCGTGAAAAATTAGAGGCAATGCGGCAGCCGGATCCGGAGCTGGTCAGCTCCCATTCTTTAGCGGGGATAGAGGGAACCGAAAAGATGAGACGGATTATCGAGGCGCTAAAGGAGCAGGAAATGTATCGCAAGCAGCATGAACCCAAAGGCAGGAAGATACCATATAAGCCGGGCTTTCCATGGTCGCCGGAGGAGATTCCCCAGTCGGTACGGGATTTCTTTGCAGCAGACGGCGGCTGGATGACGCAGAGTTTTGTCATTCTCCATTACGGCAGTCAGCAGAAAAAATGTTTTGAGCGGATTTTTTATTCGACGATGAATATTTTTGGGTTTGATTTATATTTCCAGTCACCGGAATTTAACTATTTTTATAATATGAGACATGAAAAGTTGGAAAATCAGATTAAGGAAAAGCATCTTGTGGTGGGACGCTTCGGATGGGGCAGGAAATATCTTCCGGACATTTCTTTCGACCCGGTTCCTTTTGCCATAGGAGAGAGCGGAACCTTTTATGCTCATGACGGAATCAAATTTATACAGGCAGGCAGTTTAGAGGAACTGATGGTGCAGATATTTGATTTTTCCACGGTGACGCAGGTGGACGTTTACGGAGGAATGTTGACGGTTTCAAGGTTTGACCATGATTTGGAATACTGTTACACAACAGAGGATTGTGATAACTGGATAAATATAAAAACGAAGCTGCTTCCGGAGGTTTTTACCAAATTTGGAATATAAAAAAACGCTTGACATTGTTACTTTGCCGTGGTAAACTTGAAAACAAATAAAAGAGAAATCGTTGAGCAAAGAGAGTACTTCATAGGATACCTCACAGAGAGCCCGTGGTGGTGGAAACGGGCAGGCAAATATGACAGGAATGGGTTTGCGAGAGCGAAGCGAACAGCGGATTGCTTAGTAGCGGATGCCGTGTCCTCACGTTACAGGGGTATGATATCGAACGTTAAGTTCTGTATCGGAAGAGGTGAAGCATGATTGGTGGCGGATATTTCCAGTTTTGGGAATATCCGTTTTTTGCGTACCGCTCCATGTATCGGCAATATGCTTCACGAAGCAGGGTGGCACCACGAGGCAATCGTCCCTGACCGGATAAGAGAGATATCCGGTCAGGGATTTTTTTGTGTCAGGGTGGACGAAACAGCAATATACCGCTGGAGCATGGCACGGCAGGCAGGAAAAAAATTCTCCTCGATTAGTTTTCTGGGAAAGGAAAGGTTAAGAAAAATGAAACGGATTTACAGGGTTTATAAAAAAACAGTCAGTATAGTAAATGAAACTGCCACAGGGATGTATCGGAACCTGGTGGGAAAGAAAAAAGGGTTCCTGTTGGAAAGTTATGATAAAAATTATGACCGCTATACCTTCTTTGGAGCGGAGCCGGAGGAAATCATTTCCTCGGAGGGAAATTCCCTTGTGATTACAAAGAGGGACGGCAGCCGGGAAGTACGGGAGGGAAATCCCTTAGAGCGGCTGAAGGAATACTACAACGAATTTGAAATCCGCAAAGACAACGAGGAACTGAATTTTTCCGGCGGTCTGGTGGGAAGCGTGGGATATGATTTTATCCGTTATACCGAGCAGCTCCCGGAGGAAAATCCCGACGAAATCGGAATTGAGACAGTGCAGTTCATGCTGATGAAGGAATTTATTATGGTGGACCATGTGGCGGAAACCTTAACCGCTATCGTGTTAGAAAGCGATGATGAGAGCGGACGGCAGGCAGCGATGGAAAAGGCAGAGCGGATGATTGCGGAGGCGATGAAGGAGCAGCAGGAGGGCAGCCTTCCATTGAAACAGGACGGGGTGATTGTAAAGAAATCCGACAGTTTAGAGGAATACAGCCGGAAAGTAAACCGCATCAAACAGTACATCAGGGACGGACACATTTTTCAGACCGTATTATCCCAGCGCTGGACCATAGAGACGGGGCAGGACGGATTTGATTTATACCGGGAGCTTCGGGCGTTAAACCCGTCCCCTTACCTTTATTATTTTAATTTTGGTGATTTTGAAATCATCGGAAGTTCTCCGGAAATGCTGGTAAAACAGCAGGGAAAACGTGTCTTTACCTGTCCCATTGCGGGAACAAGACCAAGAGGCAAGACGCCTGAGGAGGACAAAGCTTTAAGCGAAGAACTTT
>JAGAIK010000461.1 GCA_017626625.1 Roseburia sp. | reverse complement strand
TTTATCGGCGCCGGAAATATGGGCAGCGCCATGATTGGCGGAATTTTAGGCTCCGCCCTTGCCACCAGCAGTCAGATGATTGCCAGCGCCCATTCCCCCGGCACCTTAGAAAAAATCAAAAACAAATTTTCCATTGAGACAACCCTCTCGAACGAGACGGTTGCGGAACGCAGCGACATTCTATTCCTTGCGGTAAAACCAAACAAGTTCGGTGAGGTAATTCCGCAGATTTCCGGGCATATCAAAAACAGCTGCTTAGTGGTCTCCATTGCAGCGGGACAGCCCATTGCCGCCATTGAGGAAGCTTTTGGAAAAGAAATCAAGCTGGTGCGCGCCATGCCCAATACCCCCGCCCTGGTGGGAGAAGCCATGAGCGCCCTCTGCCCCAACAAAAATGTAACAGCAGAGGAATTAAAGGAAATCACAGATATTTTTAACTGTTTCGGAAAGGCGGAGGTGGTTCCGGAAAGCCTCATTGACGCTGTGGTGGGAGTCTCCGGCTCTTCCCCGGCTTACGTCTATCTTTTTATTGAGGCAATGGCAGATGCGGCGGTAGCCGACGGAATGCCCCGCGCCCAGGCGTATCAGTTTGCCGCCCAGTCTGTCTACGGCGCAGCCAAAATGGTCCTAGAGACAGGAGAGCATCCGGGCGTGTTAAAGGATGCGGTATGTTCTCCCAGCGGGACTACCATTGAAGCAGTGGCGGAGTTAGAAAAATCCGGTTTCCGGAATGCGGTCATTACCGCCCAGCGTGCCTGCACCAAAAAATCAAGGGATATGAGCAGCAAAAAAAATTAGGAGGTTACTTATTTATGTGGGCTTACGAAAGTGTATTTTATCAGATTTATCCCCTGGGGTTCTGCGGAGCGCCCTTTGAGAACGACGGCGTCTTAGAACACCGTATCACAAAGGTGAACGACTGGATTCCCCATATCAAAAAGTTAGGAGCTAACGCCATCTATTTTTCTCCGGTGTTTGAATCCGACACCCATGGTTACAACACCAGGGACTACACAAAAATTGATACCCGTCTGGGCACCAATGAGGATTTCAAGGAGGTCTGCGAAAATCTTCACAAAGAGAATATCAAGGTCGTATTAGACGGTGTGTTTAACCATGTGGGACGAGGCTTCTGGGCATTCAGAGACGTGCTTGAGAAAAAATGGGATTCTCCCTATAAAGACTGGTTTTTCGTAAATTTTGACGGCAATTCCAATTACAACGACGGTCTGTGGTACGAGGGCTGGGAGGGCAATTATGATTTGGTGAAAATCAATCTCCGCAACGAGGACGTGGTACAGCATATCTTCTCCGCCATCAAAGGCTGGGTGGAGGAATTTGACATCGACGGCCTGCGCCTTGACGTTGCCTACTGCCTTGACCATGATTTCATGCGCCGGCTGCGCTCCTACTGTGACAGCTTAAAACCGGATTTCTTCTTAGTAGGTGAAACCCTCCATGGAGATTACAACCAGATTATGAATGACTCCATGCTCCACTCCGTCACCAACTATGAGTGCTACAAGGGACTTCACTCCAGCTTTAACAGCATGAATATGTTTGAAATCAATCATTCCCTGCTCCGCCAGTTCGGCCCGGAAAACTGGACTCTCTACAAGGGAAAACATCTGCTCTCCTTCGTGGACAACCATGATGTGAGCCGGATTGCCAGCCTGCTGCAGAATGAGAAGCATCTGCCTCTTATCTATGCCCTTGCCTTCGGTATGCCGGGTATTCCCTGTGTTTACTACGGCAGCGAGTGGGGTGCAAAAGCCCGCAAGGAAGAGGGCGACCCGGCTCTGCGCGCAAGCTTTGATGCGCCGGAATGGAACGAGCTGACCGATTTCATCAGCCGTCTCGCCGAGGCAAAAAAGTCTTCCGAAGCCTTAAATTACGGCGACTTCCGTTCCGTCGTCCTCACCAACAAGCAGTGCATTTTCGAGCGGAAAAGCGAGCACGAGCGCGTCCTTGTGGCTATCAATGCCGATGAGGCACCTTATACCGCACACTTTGACGCAGGCTGCGGCATGGCGCAGGATTTGATTACGGATACGCCCCACGATTTCGGCGGCGGCAGCGAGCTTCCTCCCTACTCCGCAGCATTCTGGAAGATGGAGAAATAATTTACATTTCATTCTAATCGAGTAGGGAAGATTTCTTCCCCTGCTCGCGCGCCGGGCGTCCGTCAGCTTCTGCTGACTTTCTTCCTTTGGACGCCCGTGTGCATTAAAAAAATACCCGGCGATGAGCATTTCGCTCCGCCGGGTATTCCTATATTTCCTATATTTTTATATCTTTTTCCCAAGGGTTACGGAAATTACCTGTTCTACATACTCTCCGTTGCTCGCCCTCTGAATGGTCACATCCACAGTGGTTCCCGCTTTATAATACTGCAGCCTGTTGGAAAGCTCTTCCATGGAGCCAATCTCTTTTCCGTCAAAGGTGGTGATGATATCACCCTTTAAAATGCCTGCCTGCTCTGCCGCAGAGCCTTCGGTTACCTGTGCCACATAAACGCCTGCCGGCATATTGTAGGTCTCGGACACATCGCTGGTAACGTCTACGCCTGCGATTCCAAGATATGCACTCTCAGACTTATCTACTTTCTCCTTGGTAATCAAATCCTCGATAATCGGAGCCGCTGTACTGATGGGGATTGCATAGCCGATACCCTCCACATCCGTATCGGAATATTTTACAGAGTTAATACCAATGACCTCTCCCACTGCATTGAGCAATGCACCGCCACTGTTACCGGGGTTGATGGCTGCATCGGTCTGAATTAATTCTGCAGTATAGTTGGTATTGCTTTCACCGTCAGAGACAACCACTTCACGATCTAAAGCACTGATACATCCGGTGGTAACGGACTGTCCGTAGCCTAATGCGTTACCGATGGCAATGCTCGCCTCGCCTACCCGAAGATTATCGGAGTTTCCCAGAGTTGCCACTTTGATACTGTTCATCGTGTCCTCTTCTACACTGCTGCGGTCCACCTTCACAACTGCCAAATCGGTAGAAGGGTCTGTTCCTTTCACCTCTGCACTGACAGTCGAATTATCATTAAACGTCACGGTCAGGCTGTTAGCTCCCTCTACCACATGGTTATTGGTTGCAATATAGAGGTTATCGTCGTCCTGCCCTACGATAATACCGGAACCGCAACTGGTACTTTCATATGTCTGCGGCATTCCGCCCCAAAAGCTCTGGTACTCTGTCTGGCTGACATTGGTGATTGCCACAATGGACGGCATGGTCTCTTCTACAATATCAGAGACGTCCATCGCTGCATAAGTGGAAGAGGTAGCAGTGGTCTTTACACTGTCATCTCCGTCATTCTGGGTTAAAACACTGCCGGAGCTATCCGAAGAAGTGCTGCTATTTCCCAACAGTTCGCCTGAGGCATAATGCACACCCTCGAAAACCACACCGGACACCAGTCCGAACACCAGCGCCAACGCTGCACATTTCGCCACCTTTACGCCGAAGCCGCCGGGTTTTCTTTCCCGTTTTTTCTTTTCTTTTTTCGGCGGTTTCTGATAAGCCGCATTCTGGTAAGCCCCGTTATTCTGGTAGGCTCCGTTCTGATAGGTTCCGTTCTGGTATCCGTTTGCCGTACCGCCCTGATAAGTTCCGTTCTGGTAAGTCCCGTTCTGATACCCGCCGTTCTGATATCCGTTGTTCTGATAAGCCGTTCCTGTGGTACCCGGCTGGTTATAAGAATAAAATCTGTCTCTGTTCTGACTGTTATTCTGATTGTCATTTGAATTGTTATTATACTGATTATCCATATACTCATTTCTCCTTCCGTAACTGACCTTTTAAAACGTTATGTTGTCGGGAAACTTCCCATTCCGTAACCGGCATTTGAAAGCTTTATGTTTCGAAGAACTTCCCGTTCCTTATTACAGGTATTAGTGTACTTTTTATTTGTGTTCGATTTGTGACGGAAATATCAAAACTTTATGATTTCTACCACAGCCACATAGCAAAGGTATGAAGCTGAAACACAAAATGAACTGCCCCTGCACACACCATTCCTGCAGAATAGCCAATTCTCCACCGTTTCTCATGGAGTTCTAAGGAGAGAGTCAATATGATAAAAAGATACAGTAAATCCGTCAGATAATACACCCTTGCCCCGGAAGCATACATGGTGGGGGAACAGTATAAAATCGCCTCGCTGGCTATCCCCGCAAGATAGGCAAGCAGCAGCGTCACCTGAAAACCCGACACCTTCCACAGATAACCGAAGGTAAACAATAACGCCGCCGTCCACCAGAGCATTGCCATCACGTTCTGCCCTGTCAAATCCGACACCACGGGAACCTGCTCCACCGGGAGCATGATATCTCCGATATCCATTCCCATATCCGACAGCACCGTCACCCCGGCAAAGGGCAGCAGGGCGGCAGCCGTAAAAATCCCCGCCGCTGCAATCCACAGAAAATCCTGTTTTTTCTTTTCCTTTTGCTGTAATAACAGCAGTATTCCCATGACCCAGAGGGCACATAGAAACAGTTTATTTTCATTGGCAAAGGAGGACAACAGCCACTGTACCGTAATAAACAGGTGCTCTCCTGTCGTCAAATCGTTATACTGAGGCATCCAGTTCGTAACCTCAGACGCCACCCGCAGTTCATTTCCCGGCGCCAGAAACAGCACGCAGAAAGCTGCCGCCGTCACCGCCGTCTGAAGCAGCAGCTCCCAGGGAATCTTTCTCTCCTTCCAGAAGAGAAACAGCGCCCCTAACACCTCGAACACTAAAAGCACCGCCGCCATCTGCTCAATGGACATACTGGCAATCACGGCGCAGGGAACAGAGTAAAAAAGCTGTCTTCTGCGGAATTTTCCCGTCTGAAAAACCAAATCCGCCAGAGGCATCATCGCCCAGATACCGCAGGTAAAGGACCAGGTATAAAAAATAGAGCCGTTCATCCACACCGCCGCATAGCCTAGGGTCGTCGCTGCCATCAGAAAATATCCCATCACCGCCGTCACTGCCGTAGAGAGCGCAAAACCTGCCTCCCGTTTTACCGGAATCCGCTCATACCAGCGGACAATTCCTCCCTCCGGCAGCCGCGCCGCTTTTTCGGCAAGCCGGATAAGCCCTATGGGAAGTAACACCAGCATCAGGGCATTGACAATCCGCCAAAGCCAGATATTATGCCGGAAAACCAGATATACCATTGCCTCTCCTGCCATTCTCCCTACCCAGGTCTCATAGCGCCAGCTTAAATATTCAAAAAAGCCCCTGCTGCGGGTATTTTGATAAAAAAAGACATCGTCGCCATCCGAGTACCCGATTCTGGAAAGAACCAGGAGCGCCCCGATAAACATCAATGTCCAAAATAGCATACATTTCTGTGTTTTTTTCATACCACGTTTTTGCCTTTCCGATAAACTACATTATGTTCCAAAGTCTCACCCAGTAATCCCGGTTCATCGTATAACGTAAAATCTTT
>JAGAIK010000040.1 GCA_017626625.1 Roseburia sp. | reverse complement strand
CCGCCTCCAAGGTCGTATACCATGACCTTTTGGGACTCCCCGTGATTTAAGCCGTAAGAAAGGGCTGCGCTGGTGGGCTCGTTTATAATTCGGAGCACATTTAACCCGGCTATTTTTCCGGCATCTTTTGTTGCCTGCCGCTGTGCATCGGTAAAGTAAGCCGGAACTGTGATAATGGCATCGGTAACCGTATCCCCTAAAAATTCCTCTGCGTCCTTCTTTAGCTGCATCAGCACAAATGCGCTAATGGTCTGGGGCTTGTACTCTTTTCCGTCCACGCGGACCGACCAGTTTGTCCCCATCTGGCGTTTCACTGAACTGATGGTCCGTTCTGCATTGGTGGCCTGCTGGCGCTTTGCGCTGTCTCCCACCAGCCGTTCCCCGTTTTTTGTAAAGGCAACCACGCTGGGCGTCGTGCGGCTTCCTGCACGGTTAGGTATCACTACAGGCTCGTTGTTTTCCACCACTGCCACACAGCTATTAGTGGTTCCAAGGTCAATTCCGATTACTTTACTCATCTCTTTTATCTCCTCGTTTCTCTCTTTTCTTCAAATTATAATATTACTCTATTCCTTTCCAAATTTTATTGCAATTAAGGAAGCATAAAATTTTACTGTGTTTTTTATAAAATTTTTGGAGAATCAAAAATGCAGGAGCTGCCCGCTCCTGCATTTTCCTGCTGTCTTGCTGTAAAACACATTTCTATTGCTTGTGCTCAATTTCTTCTATCCACATTTCTGTATAATGAATTGCTTTTTGAATGGAATCTCTCCTGATTCGTTGCGTCGGATAATATCTTGAAACTGTTTCCCACATGGTATATACATCTGCATTTCGTTCAATTTCACTGGGAATCTTGATACCTCTTCCCCTGCACTGACTGATAAGTTTTGCAATATTATGCCCCCATAAATTCAATCCCTGCTGTGCCGCAAGATATTTTACAATTTTTTCAACCGCCTGTTGTGTATGATATGCCGCAATGTGCTTCTCATATTTATCCTGAGAATCAACACATCTCTTTGCTGTCTTTAAATCCGCCTTGGCAATGGACAATAAGGTAGGAGCCGTCATGCGCAGTCTTCTCCCTCTTTGTGATAAATAATCTTTCCTTTTTCAATAATTTCCTTACAGACAGGAACCTGCTCTTTTTTCCTCTCTATATCCTCATAAGATGTAAAGTACAAAACATCATACTCTGTCTGAAAACTATCCAGTTTATAAATCCGTTCCCAGTATGCACGGTAACGTTTATTCTGCGACAATTTTGAAACACTTGCCTTACTGATAATTACCACATCAATATCACTGTTTTCTTTACAATCCGAATTTAAAGAGGAGCCAAAAAGAATAATCTGGTCTATTATCGCACAATCAGAAGCCTTGCTTATGATTTCTTCAATCTGCTGCCTCTTGTATTCACTTACCTGTACAACATCTCCTGTATTTGTAGTGATATCAACCAGCCTTCCCATGCACCCGTCCCTCCGCTCCTTCTTATTACTTTACTACATTTATTATAAACAGCAGTACTCTAAAACGCAAGTTACCGGGAACTTTTTTGTGCAAAATCACTATAAATCCATCATTTTCCATCTCTTCGGCAATGGCAACCACTTATTCTCCCTTTTCCTGCTGGTCAAAGAAGTCACAGAAATCCTTCCCTGCCTCTGATTCAAAGGTGTACTCCTCTTCCACGCCCTCATAGAAAATCGAAAAACTACCTTCCATATCCAGATAGGACTGCGCCATGGCAATCGCGTCTAAAAACTCTGCCATATCGCCTAAAAATGCTTTCGCCTCCTCCTGGTGGCTGCACACTTCCTCTTCTATGGTTTCCTCCACATACAGACGCAGGGTAAAATCCTCCATATCACACTCATCGTCTATCTCGGCTGACTGCAAGTAATAATTGGTACAGTTTTTAAACAGATTGGTAAAATAAGAGGTGGTGGACAAAATCCGGGACTGGGACACATCCTCCGCCTCTAAATAAATTTTATAGGTAATTTTCATTGGTTCTGACATCTTCTCTTTTTCCTTTTCTCTCTGTATTTGCCTTATCCGGCTTTCTTTCCAATGCCGCAGCAGTTTTAAAACATTACAACAAGTATAAAAAAATTATATTTTCCTGTCAAGATAGAGTGCTTGAAAACACCTATCCGTCCTCATTCAAACCTCCATTCTCTCAATATCTGACACGCTGTTTTAAAGCAGCTCCGACAGAGGCGCAAACCGATACCCCATTTCCTCCCACTTTGTCAGCAGTTCATCTAAGATTTCCCCGTTGGTCTTAGAGGTGCTATGTAGTAAAACGATGGCTCCAGGGTGGATTCTTGTCAGCAATTTATCAAATGCCTGCTCCTTGGTGGGCTGGCTGTCCACGTTCCAATCCACGTAGGCAAGACTCCAGAAAAAAGTGCTGTAGCCTAACTCCTTTGCCATTTTTAAATTTTCCGTGCTGTATTTTCCCTGGGGCGGACGGTAATATTTCATCATGTCCTTTCCCGTAATTTCCTGATACAGGGTTTCCACATCCTCCACCTCTTTTCGGAAGGATTCCAAATCCGAAATTGCGGACATATCCGGATGATGATAGGTGTGGTTTCCCACGGCATGACCTTCCTCTGCCATACGCTTTGCAATCTCCGGTGCTGTCTCTAGGAAATGCCCCACCACGAAAAAGGTGGCTTTTGCATTGTGCTTCTTGAGGGCGTCTAAAATTGGCTCAGTGTTTCCGTTCTCGTAACCACAGTCAAAAGTCAGATAAATCACCTTATCTTCCTTATCCCCCACATAATAGGCGTTGTATTTTTTCAATTCCTCCGCCGTGGCATTTCCCGTAGGCTTTGTGCCCTCTGCCCCGAAGCCTAACCCCCAGTTCTCCGCCTCCTGCGACATATGATTTCCCATGGCAGGAAGGAGCACTCCCTCC
The DNA here is from genome assembly GCA_017626625.1 of Roseburia sp. GTDB lineage: Bacteria > Bacillota > Clostridia > Lachnospirales > Lachnospiraceae > Roseburia. The sequence continues at coordinate 4,226 of JAGAIK010000040.1, read as the reverse complement.
TTCTGAAAAGAAGCCGCACTTCTTCCCACAAAAAACATGGCGGCAAATAAAAGCACCGTCCCCGCCATCTTTAATTTCTTTTTTTCCATACCCGTTCCCAAACTCTGCTTTTCACTATTTTATGCAGAGGGAGACGGCAGCAGAACCCTGTTGATGATTTTGTATTCGTGGGGTACACATCACCCTCAGCGAGCCTTTTGTTTCACAGGAAGGGCATCATGCTATTTTGAAACGAAGAATGCAGAAAAGATAGAAAACTGTATGCCTGGGTGATATAATTTTGATTGTATAGACATTGATAACTTATGGAGGTGCTGTTAATGGTAAAAGCAGTAATATTTGATATGTATGAAACTCTTGTAACTCTTTTTGAAAGTCCACTATATTTTGGAGCACAGATGGCATTTGATGCAGGCGTTGAAGAAGAGAGATTTCAAGAAATATGGCAAGCAGCAGAAGTCGATAGAACAATTGGAAAAATCACTTTAGAGGAGATTTTGGAAAGAATTCTCAGTACAAATGATTGTTACTCGGAAACCAAAATGAATCTTATTGTAAATAAGCGTATTCGGAGTAGAGAAGAGGCATTTGAGCATTTACATAAGGATATAATCCCAATGTTAAGAGCATTAAAGAAAAAAGGAATACTAATTGGGTTAATAAGTAATTGTTTTTCGGAGGAAGCAATGATTATTAAAAAAAGTGTTTTGTATCCCTATTTTGATGCTGTATGTTTATCCTTCGATGAAGGATTACAAAAACCAAATCCTGCAATATTTAAAATGTGCCTAGAGAAATTGAATGTACAAGCCGAGTATTGCCTATATATTGGTGATGGGGGAAGCAACGAATTGGAGGCTGCAGAAATGGTTGGCATGAAAGCCGCACAAGCTGTGTGGTATTTAAAAGAAGATACATGTCAGCCTTCAAAGAGAAAATCTCAATTTAGGCAGCTTGAAGCACCATTAGATATTTTAAATATCATTTGATGAGTGAATAACAAATAGACATCTTCCTATTTACTAAAGGGTTCAAGGTTTTTCCAATAAGCGAAAATGTTCCCCTTTTCCTATGCTTGCTACGAAACTTTTCACACTCGCTTCCGTTCTTTGACATGTTACGCAGTTAAAAGGCATTTTTGTATAAATATGCGAAAAACCTTGATTTAAGGCACTTACAAGCATTTTCTATAAACATTTACAAAGGCTTATAGGATGCTTTCTGTCTATCAAATCGATAAAAAATGCAGGACAGCCCTGTTTCTCCCTGAAATAAGGTGCCCTGCATCTCTTTGATAAAAACTATGTCATTTTACTTCTCTTAGAAATCTACCTCTGTGTCATAATAACAGCATTTCAGAAGCTTCTCCATCTCCTCCTGGCTCGGCTGGCGCGGGTTAGAGCCTGTGCAGGCATCTAACAAAGCGTTGGCTGCGATGTCAGGCAGTCTCTCTAAGAACACGTCCTCCGGTACGAAGCCATGCTCTGTGGGATAGCTGTCAGCGCCGTAATTTTTGATACAATGCGGAATATTTAAGTCATCATTCATCTTTCTTAAATAATTGATAAGCAATGTAACTTTTTCATCCAGGCTGTCTCCGCCAAGTCCCATGAAATCAGCGATTTCGCCGTAGCGTACCTTAGCGGTCTCATCCTTTGCGTTGAAAGCGATAACCTTCGGCAGATACATTGCATTGGCTGCACCGTGGATAATATGTGCGCCATGGTCTGCGAAAGCTGCTCCTGTCTTATGCGCCATGGAATGAACGATACCTAACAATGCGTTAGAGAATGCCATTCCTGCAAGGCACTGTGCATTGTGCATGGAATCTCTCTTTGCCATATCTCCATTATAGGAATCCACCAAATCGTTCTGAATCATCTTGATGGCATGTAATGCCAGCGGGTCTGTGAAGTCACAGTTTGCGGTGGAAACATATGCCTCGATTGCGTGGGTCATGGCATCCATTCCGGTGTGCGCCACTAATTTCTGCGGCATGGTCTCCGCCAAATCCGGGTCTACAATGGCAACATCCGGTGTAATTTCAAAATCTGCGATAGGATATTTGATACCCTTATTGTAATCTGTAATAATGGAAAATGCAGTTACCTCCGTAGCGGTTCCTGACGTGGAAGAAATCGCACAGAACTGCGCTTTTTTACGAAGTTTCGGAATACCGAACACCTTGCACATATCCTCAAAAGTGATATCCGGGTATTCATATTTAATCCACATTGCCTTAGCGGCATCAATGGGGGAACCGCCGCCCATGGCAACAATCCAGTCCGGCTCGAACACCAGCATTGCCTCGGCGCCTTTCATAACGGTTTCAACAGACGGGTCCGGCTCAATTCCCTCGAATAACTGAACCTCCATGCCTGCTTCCTCTAAGTACTGTTTTGCACGGTCAAGGAAACCGAAACGCTTCATGGAACCCCCGCCGACGCAAATCATTGCTTTTTTCCCCTCAAATGACTTCAATGCCTCTAATGCACCTTTTCCGTGGTACAAATCTCTTGGTAGTGTAAATCTTGCCATTTCTCCTCCATTCCGCCGCACCCCTTGCGGCATTACGCTTAGTATGTTCCTTTATAAATTACAGTGATAAGGTTTGTTAATTTCATAACAAATCTTATGGCAATATCATACCATATTTTTACTAAAATGGAATATATTTTATGCAATTTTATCAAAAACTTTATATTTTACTCATTATTTTTATAACCGCATTTCGGGCACTCCGTTCCCCCTTTGTAGACATAGCCGCAACGGAAACAGCAGATGGTATCGTGTTTCTCCTTCGCTAAATAGGAGACATTTCTGGAATCCGGTTTCTCCTGTAAATACTTCACAAAATCATCTAATACCTGCGCAAATGCAGTCAGTTCCTTACTGTCCACAGCGTAGGGAATTTTCGTTTTTGTGCCGTTTTTCTGTTTCACATAAAGCCCCCGGTTTAAAAGCCCCGTAGCAGCCGTGATACTGTCAATGGACGAAATCTCCATGCCGAAGGAGGTCAGCAGATTACTGTAATAAAGATGTTCCGGCGTCAGTATCATTCCCTCTTTCCCGCTGCCGTTTCTGGTGGAATCCACCACCAAAATGGGGTACTCAAATATCCCTCTCCCGGCGGCATAGGATGCCAGAGCAAAATCAATCAGCTCCGTTTCCTCCGGCAGCGCCTGTTTTAACAGCACTTTTCTGGCAGGATAAAAGTGGTGCTTTTCGTTTTCGGAAACCCCCGCCTCCTGCAATTCTTCCTGCAATTTTTTCACCAGCAGCTCACACTCGTCCGTCTTTATTTTGGAAAGGCGTTTCTCTAACGTCTTTAACGCATTTTCCTTGATTTCCGGCAGAAAATCCCCCTCTTCGATGGCATTGTAAGCCTCCATTCCTTTTTCAAAATCCAGATGGAGGGTATCTCCTAAAAGTTCCTCCACCGCTGCGCTGTCCATCCGGCGAAGGCGTTCCTCTAATTTTTCTAAATAGGCGTCTGCGATTTCCTGTAAATAATCGCCCTGCTTTAATTTTTCCATCAATTCGGTAATATCGCTGCGGCTGCTCTTTCTGGCACGGTTTACAAGATTGGCAACCTCCTGCTGCTCCGCTGCCCGCCGTCTTTCCTTTAACAGCTCCTCATAAGGGGTTAAATCCACTTCCTCGTACCCCCGGATTCGCTCTTCGTACGCCTTATAGCGCGCCCGGTCTAAATTCGGCGGCATCTTTTCCATCAGGGTTCTCACCTCTGCTTCCGCCTGGTTTTTCATCCACTGACGCAGACGCTCTAACAGTTCCTCTTTCATGGAAGCGGGCAGTTCCTCCTGCTTCACTTCCCCGTAAACCCGCTTTATGACAGCATAATTTTTTCCGGCGCAGCTATCTATTTTTCTGTTCAGCCGCTCCGCCTTCTGCCCGCCCTGCCGTTCCTCAATCCGGGACAGATATTCCTGACGCTCCCCTGCAGGAAGTTTTTGTTCTGCGGATAGCTGTGTTTTTAATTCCGAAAGCTGACGTTCGGAAAGACGGTCTAATACCTGAAATCTTGCTTCGTATTTTTTTCTGGTTTCCTCTAATTCTTTTTCGAACGCATTCTGTCCCACTGCACCTGTATCCTCCCCGGTTCCGCCTGCCCGCTTATCGAAATTTCCAGAGCCCGCCTGTGAATTTCTGCCTTCGCCGAAAGCTTCTCCATTTCCCGGCATTCTATTGTCATACGAATCTGTACT
>JAGAIK010000460.1 GCA_017626625.1 Roseburia sp. | reverse complement strand
TACTACGGAATTTCCTCCGGAAAATTAAGACGTTACTTTGACCCGAAAAATTTCTCAGACCCCTTTAAGGTGTTAAAAGGCTACTCCCAATCCGTGAAACTGTTAAAAAAATTAAAGCCGGATGTGGTCTTTTCCAAGGGCGGTTTCGTATCGGTTCCGGTGGTACTTGCGGCAAGGCACTGCAAAATACCTGCCATTATTCATGAATCCGATTTGACGCCGGGTCTGGCAAATAAGCTCGCCATTCCGGGAGCCGTGAAGGTCTGCTGCAATTTCCCGGAAACCTTAAACTATCTTCCGAAGGAAAAAGCAGTGCTGACAGGTTCTCCCATCCGTCAGGAATTATTAAAGGGCAATGCCAACCACGCTTTTTCCCTGTGCCGTTTTTCTGACCGCACCAAACCAGTCATTATGATTGTGGGCGGAAGCACCGGCTCCCGTGCCATCAATACCGCCATCCGCGGTCTGCTGCCGGAACTGGTGAAATCCTATAATATCATCCATCTCTGCGGAAAAGGAAATTTAGACGAGACGCTTCACAGTGTTTCGGGTTACGCCCAGTTTGAGTACGCCAATCAGGAGCTGTCCGATATGTTCGCCCTTTCCGATTTGGTGATTTCCCGTGCCGGAGCCAATGCTATCTGTGAACTGTTAGCCCTGCGCAAGCCCAATATTTTGATTCCGTTATCAGCGGAAGCAAGCCGCGGCGACCAGATTTTAAACGCAAATTCTTTCCGTTCCCAGGGATTTAGCTATGTGTTAGAAGAATCGGAGCTGACCAATACGGCTCTCCTTGAAGCCATTGAACACGTATTCCGCAAAAAGGAAGATTACGTGAATGCGATGGAAAACAGCAGCAGCCGTAATTCCATAGATACCATTGTTGGTTTGATTTTAGAAGTTTCAAAATAAGCAAATTTATTTTTCTGCCGGCAGAGATAGAATATTTTTCTACTTTGCCGGCAGTTATTTTCTTACATTTTCAGGGATTCACAGATTTCCTTCATCTCTTCCGGGGTAAAGTTTTCATGATTCCAGATTAAGATATCGTTATTTTTAGCGTTTTTGTAACGCGGAATCAAGTGCATATGGAAATGGAACACTGTCTGTCCTGCCACCTCATGATTGTTCTGAACCAGATTAAAGCCATCACATTTAAGCACTTCTGTCATATGCCCCGCCAGCTTTTTCGCCAGTTTCATTGCCCGTGCCGCCGTCTCCTCGTCAATGTCGTATAAATCCGCATAATGCTCCTTCGGCAAAATCAGCGCATGACCCTTTGTTGCCGGGCTGGCATCGAGGATAACCTTAAACTCTTCATCCTCATAGATGGTGTTAGACGGGATTTCTCCTGCAATAATTTTGCAAAAAATACAATTTTTATCCTTCATATTTTCCTCCATTCTACCGACATAGATTACGAATGTCGATTTTTGTTGTATTATTTTTATTGAACTTTATTATCTACAATGTTAAAATGAACCTTAGATTATTCCTATTAATAAGGTGGGTATTTATGCTGACTAACGAAGATTACCTTAATATTTTTCACGAAATAAAAAATTCTATCACTCTGATTGGCGGCTCCCTGCAGCTTGTATCCAAGAAGCATCCTGAAGTACAGGATTTCGATTACTGGAACGAAACCATGTCGGAGATTGATTTCCTAAAAAATATGGTGACGCAGCTCTCTTCCGCGAGGCTTTGCAGTCATCTAAATCTCATGCAGGTAAATATCTATGCCTTTATGAATCAGATTAATGACTCTATCCGCATGTTATCCTGGAAGAATTTTAACTGCGAGCTGGTTATGAAGGATTCCCTTCCTCTGGTTGAAATTGACTCCCAACTGCTAAAACAGGCAATTATAAACATCGTCAAAAACGCTTACGAAGCCATGGATGGGACGGGCACCATATCTATCCAGGTCTTTTTTAAGAACCAGTTGTTACATATTGCCGTTATCGACCAGGGCGGCGGACTTGACCCTGCTTTGGCAGAAAGTATCTTCGACCCTTTCATTACCTCCAAAACAGGCGGCAGCGGGCTCGGTCTTGTCATTACAAAGCAAATCATCGAATCCCACCACGGCACCCTCACCTGCGATTCCCGCCCCGGCGATGGCTGCACCTTTACCATTGCACTGCCGCTTACGCAAAATTAAATGTGGTGTCTAACATACGAAGAATTTTAAAATTACCTTTTGCTGTCATTTCTCCCGTCATAAATGCCCGTTGGAAGGTCATTCTTCCCTCCACAATGCTGTCCATCACGTCAGTGGTTAATTTTGCATAAACGTCAATATTATCCTCCTGACCATAATGTATCTCAAGGTTTCCCTGATTCACTTCCACAAAAAGCGGATTTTTTCTACCCTCTAATAGGAACAGATATCTTGCCTTAAATTCTTCCTGTGGTGCAAAATGAGTTTTTAAGGTTTCTATATAAGCTTCTTCATCTTCATGTCCCACTTTTCCCAGCATGTCCTTAAACATGGACGCCAGTTCCTGGATATCCTCTTTCTGTTTCTTTACATAGCTGTCATCTGAAACGTATTTTGACAACTGCTCACTCTCCTGAGGTGTAAGTTCCATCTGCGGGGTACGCAGAATCGTCTGTTTTACTGCCTGATTGCTGGTAGGCAGGCTCTTCATCTTCTGGGAGATGGTGCGGTAAAGGTTCTCCGCCTTTTTCTCAATCAGCACAGTGTAATCTTTATTCATCTCAAAGCTTACCAAATCTTCCACATAACC
>JAGAIK010000459.1 GCA_017626625.1 Roseburia sp. | reverse complement strand
GTATTCCAAAGCCGGGGGAGATATCCTTAGCCCACAAAGGAGTGCTGTTTTTAGACGAATTGCCGGAGTTTCAGAAAAGTACTCTGGAAATCTTAAGACAGCCCATGGAGGAAAAGAAAATCAGCCTGGTGCGGCTGAACGGAAATTTTGAATACCCGGCGGATTTTATGCTGGTGGCAGCTATGAATCCCTGCAAATGCGGCTATTATCCCGATATGCAGAAATGTACCTGCACGAAAAACAGTATCGGGCACTATCTGGGGAAAATCAGCAGACCGCTCCTTGACCGCATTGATATCTGTGCAGAGACGGCAGGACTCTCCTTTGGGGAATTAAAGAAAAAAGGAAAGGAAGAGTCCTCGGCGGTCATCCGGAAGCGGGTGGAGGCGGCACAGCAGATACAAAGGGAGCGCTACCGGGGCGAGGATTTTTCCTATAACAGTCAGATTCCGGCGGGGCGGATGGAGGAGTTCTGTCCCCTCACCCCGGCGCAGGAAAAATATATGGAACAGATATACCGCAGATTAGAGCTTACGGCACGTTCTTATCATAAAATCTTAAAGGTGGCGCGCACCCTTGCGGATATGGAGGGCAGCGAGGCTATTTTGGACCGCCATTTAAACGAGGCGGTGTGCTATCGCAGCGTGGACAGAAAATACTGGGAAAACAGGTAAGGAGGGGCGCGGATGAATTATTCTTATTGGTTATCGAATATACCGGGGATTGGAATCCGTTCCAGAAACCGCATGTTAGGGGTGGCAGGCAGTGCCGAAGAGCTTTACCATCTGCCGGAAAAACAGCTTTTGCTGCTGCCGGGAATCACGGAAAAGCAGGTGAAGGCAGTTTTAGAGAGCCGGAAGAGAGATTATGAGACGCCGTTCTGCCGCTTGGCGGAGCAGGGCATTACCTTTCTTTCCAGGGAAGAGCCGGAATTTCCTGAAAAATTGCGGCAGATACCGGATGCACCCTACAGCCTTTATGTGAAAGGAAAACTGCCGGAACCCGGACAGAAGGCGGTGGCTGTGGTGGGAGCAAGGCGGTGCTCCGCCTACGGCAGTGCGGTGGCGGAAAAAATCGGAAAACGGTTAGCGGAGTGCGGGGCTGCGGTGATAAGCGGCATGGCGCAGGGGATTGACGGGGAAAGCCACTGGGGCGCCTTAAAAGGCGGGGGAGAGACCTATGCCGTCTTAGGCTGCGGTGTGGATGTCTGCTATCCCCGCTGTCAGGGAAAGCTTTACGATAATATTTTAAACGGCGGCGGCATTATTTCCGAGTACCCGCCGGGCACAGCTCCCCTGCCGCAGCTTTTTCCGGCGAGAAACCGTATTATTTCCGGTCTTTCCGACGTGGTTGTGGTGGTGGAGGCAAAAAGCAGGAGCGGCTCCCTCATCACGGCAGATTATGCCTTAGAGCAGGGAAAAGATATTTATGCGGTTCCGGGGCGTCTTTATGACCCTTTAAGCGCCGGCTGCAACGCACTGATTCGCCAGGGAGCAGGGATAATTTCCGATGTGGAGGAATTTTTGACAGAACTGGAATTGTGTATGGATTTCGGTGGAAAGCAGGAAAATTTAAGAAAATTATTACTTGCAAAAGATGAAAGCTTGGTGTATAGTTGTTTAAGTTTACAACCGAAAGGCGTAGAGCAGCTTTTGGAAGAAACGGGGTTGGGAATGCCGCAGATGGCGGGAATCCTGACCGGTATGGTACAAAAAGGATTCATTACGGAGACAGTAAAGAATTATTACATCAAAACGATTGAATAAGTTTTCACATAAAAGGAGATGAATGAATGGCAAAGTACCTTGTAATCGTGGAGTCGCCTGCAAAGGTAAAGACAATTAAAAAATTTTTGGGGAAAAATTACGAAGTCGTGGCATCAAACGGGCATGTGAGAGATTTGCCGAAGAGCCAGATGGGGATTGACATAGAGCATGATTTTGAGCCGAAATACATCACTATCCGGGGAAAGGGAGACATTCTTGCCAAGCTGCGCAGAGAGGTAAAGAAGGCAGACCGGGTTTACCTCGCAACCGACCCTGACCGCGAGGGCGAGGCAATTTCCTGGCATTTGTCCCAGGCATTGAAGTTAGAAGACAAAGACGTGCAGAGAATCACCTTCAACGAGATTACCCAGAATGCGGTGAAGGCGTCCTTAAAGCATCCCAGAAGCATTGACATGAACTTAGTGGACGCACAGCAGACCAGACGTATCTTAGACCGCATGGTGGGCTATGAAATCAGTCCGGTGCTCTGGGCGAAGGTCAAAAGAGGCTTAAGCGCCGGAAGAGTGCAGTCGGTGGCGCTGCGCATCATCTGCGACAGGGAAGAGGAAATCAATGCCTTTATCCCGGAGGAATACTGGACCCTTGACGCAGAACTTAACATTAAGGGAGAGAAAAAGCCCCTGATGGCGAAGTTTCATGGAGATGACAAGGGCAAGCTGACCATCTCCAAGAAAGAGGAAATGGACGCCGTCATGGCGGAAATTGAAAAAGAAAAGTTCCAGGTGCTAGAGGTGAAAAAGGGAGAGCGGGTGAAGAGGGCGCCGCTGCCCTTTACCACCAGTACCCTGCAGCAGGAGGCTTCCAAGGCGCTGAATTTCCCGATTTCCAAGACCATGCGTATCGCCCAGCAGTTGTATGAGGGCGTGGATATCAAGGGACAGGGAACGGTAGGTCTGATTACCTATTTAAGAACCGATTCCGTGCGTATCTCCGACGAGGCGGACGTTCAGGCAAGGGAGTATATTGAACAGGCTTACGGCAGTCAGTTCGTGGCGGAGAAGGCGGCGGAGAAAAAGGGCGGAGCTAAGATACAGGATGCCCATGAGGCAATCCGTCCCTCCGACATCAACCGCACCCCGGTGATGGTAAAGGAATCCCTTTCCAGGGACCAGTTCCGGCTCTATCAGTTGATTTGGAAGCGTTTTGCGGCAAGCCGCATGAGCCCGGCGGTGTATGAGACCACCAATGTAAAAATCGGGGCGGGAAAATACCGTTTTACGGTGTCGGCTTCCAAGGTGGCGTTTGAGGGCTTTATGTCCGTTTACACCAGCGAGGATGACGAGAAGGCGGAGAGCAATGTGCTGTTAAAATCCATCGATGAAAATACGGAGCTGAGTCTGAACCGTTTTGAGGAAAAACAGCATTTTACCCAGCCACCGGCACATTACACCGAGGCGTCCCTGGTAAAAACCTTAGAGGAGCTTGGCATTGGACGCCCCAGTACCTATTCCCCCACCATTACCACCCTCCTTGGCAGGCGCTATATTGTAAAGGAGGCGAAAAACCTTTACGTGACGGAGCTTGGGGAAGTGGTAAACCAGATTATGAAGGAATCCTTCCCGACTATCGTGGATGAACATTTTACGGCAAATATGGAGTCCCTGTTAGACAGCGTGGAGGAAGGCTCTGTCAACTGGAAAGTGGTGGTAAAGAATTTCTTCCCGGATTTAGATGAGGCGGTGAAGGCTGCCCAGAAGGATTTGGAGAAGGTGAAGATTGAGGACGAAGTTTCCGACGTTATCTGCGAGAACTGCGGCAGAAACATGGTGGTGAAATACGGTCCCCACGGAAAATTCCTTGCCTGCCCCGGTTTCCCGGACTGACGCAACACCAAGCCCTATCTGGAAAAAATCGGAATCGAATGTCCGAAGTGCGGCAAGGAGGTTGTGCTGCGCAAGACCAAGAAGGGCAGAAAATATTTCGGCTGTGAGAACAATCCGGAATGTGACTTCATGAGCTGGTCCAGACCGGTGAAGGAAAAATGTCCGAAGTGCGGCGGTTATATGGTGGTCAAAGGAAACAAAGTGGTCTGTGCCGATGAACAATGCGGTTATGTGACTGAAAAAAATAAAGAAAAACAGCCGGAAGAATGAAAAAAATGATGGCAGCTATTGAATTTTCAGAATAAAAATGCTAAAATAATTACTATCTTGAAGCTTGTATGAACAAGTAGGAGGCACGAATATGAGTGTTCAGTTGTTGGACAAAACCAGAAAAATAAACAAATTACTGCACAATAACAGTTCTTCCAAGGTAGTTTTTAATGATATCTGTGACGTATTAAAGGAGATTCTCCATTCTAATATTTTAGTCATCAGTAAAAAGGGCAAGGTATTGGGAACAGGCGTCTGTCCCGGAGTGGAAGAGATTAACGAGCTGATTGTAGACGAGGTGGGCGGTTTCATCGACGGTATGTTAAATGAACGTCTGCTGGGTATTCTCTCCACCAAGGAGAATGTCAACCTGGAAACGTTGGGGTT
>JAGAIK010000458.1 GCA_017626625.1 Roseburia sp. | reverse complement strand
TGCCCCAGATAGTCTTGATATAATCGCCCTTTTTCCCTATCTTGGCGCGCAGCTTCTTCACATGGGTGTCAATGGTTCTTGCGTCCCCAAAATAATCATAGTTCCACACATGGTTCAGTATCTTCTCCCGGGACAGGGCAATCCCCTGGTTTTCCACAAAGTAGGTGAGCAGTTCAAACTCCTTAAAACTTAAATCCACCCGCTCTCCGTCCACCGTCACCATATGAGCGGTACGGTCAATGACAATGCCCCCTGCCGACAGATGGTTTTCCTCCGTCTCCGTCCTCTGGCTCCGGCGCAGAATCGCTCCCACCCGCGCCACCAGAATTTTCGGGGAAAAGGGCTTGGAAATGTATTCGTCCACCCCTAAATCGAAGCCGTTTAGCTCGTCCTCTTCCTGCGACTTTGCCGTCAGCATGATAATCGGCACTTTAGAAGTCTCCCTTATCTCACGGCACACGTTCCAGCCATTGATTTTGGGCATCATCACATCCAGGATAAGCAGCGCAATATCTTTCTCCCGGTAAAAAATGTCTAAGGCTTCCTCGCCGTCCCCCGCCTCTAACACCTCGTAATTTTCCCTCACAAGGAAATCCTTTACCAGCTTTCTCATTCTGCTCTCATCATCCACTACCAAAATCTTTATTTTTTCCATAAAATCATCCTATCCTCCCGCAAGCTTTTTTCTATCGTGACTGTATTTTAACAGAGATTTATGAAATATCTGTGACTTCCCTATTCTAATTAGATTCGGGTGTCAAAAGGAGACTGGCAATAAGTGATACCAGCCTCCTTTTGACACCCGAATCCTAATCGGTGATTCCCAGTTCCGCCTCCCGCTCCTCAATTGCCGCCTCCCGCTCCTCAAGCTCAGTCTCCCAGTCCTCATAGCGGTTAATCAGCTCATTTTCATAATTTAAAATATTCAGGTTATTGCTGTTAGCGGTGATAAAAAACATTCCCGCCATGCTCACCGCCATAATCAACGCTAAAATCAACGTGAAATGAAATTTCGCCCGGTATGCCGTCTCCCGTTTCCCCAGGGGCTTTTCTGCCCTTTGCGGCGGTGTCTTTGGTGAAGCATCTTTGGTTTTTGCCGTAAGCTTCAGCTTTTTGCGGATATTTTTTTCTAACGCCTTATGGGAAACGGGTATCGGCAGCACCGCATCCTTTGCCACATAGGGAATGGAAATCAGGTAATCCTGCAAATCCTTCAGATAAGCAAACCCCACCGCCGTCTCAAACAGCTTCTGCCGGACAATCTTATTGTAAATCTGCAGCACCATCTCCGGATTGTCCATATCCGTTTTGGATTTGATATATTTCACGCCCTCGGCTTCCTTTGCCGCCTGTTCCGCTTCCGCCTCATTTTCAAATAGAAATCCTGCTATCACAGTACTGTTTTTCTCTTCCATAAAAAATCCCCGTCTTTTCCAAAGTATTTTCTGTTTTTCAATAATTCCATTATAAAAAAGTGCTGATGGAATTACAACAAAAAACGCTTCTTAAAAACAGGGAATTTTAAATTCTTATATTTCATTTTTCTAATAGACAACGCGGAAGATAGACCGATTAACCAGTTTTTCTAAATCAAATCCTCCCCATCGCCTTAAGGTAACACATATTCTTCACCACAAGGTCAGCCCGCCACCAGTTAGCGCTGATTTCATATTCCTTATAGTCTGTCCACCACTGCCATGTCACAGGATAGGAGCCGTCTGCGCACTGTTCCTTTTCTATGGCGTCCGCCTGCAATTCGCATAATTCTTTTCCGGCAATCTCAAAAATCCGGTGTTTCGGCTCAAAGAAATCCACGGGCTTAAATACATATTCCCGATACCATTTCTCCGGCTCCCTGCAGACTGCCCGGCGCACAGCCGCCTGCACTTTTTCCCGGAATGCTTCCAGATGAAACAGTGAAAAACCCTCAATCTCTTCGCAATCTAACAGCAATTCCAGAAAATTTTTTACAGTGTGCATTTCCTCTGTGGGCTGTTCCATAAATCCTGAAACCGCCTTCTTCACAATCTCACAGGCTTTCTTATGCAGCGCACTGTTTTCTTCCGAAAACCGCAGCAAAAACCCCGCTAAGCTGACCGTTGGATTGTCATCCGGCATTCCCGTCTCACAGGGACAGCTCCACCACACTGCATGAGGATACCCGTTGTTGGCAGCCACCGTATTGTACCATTTTCCCTCAGCAAAATCTTTTCCGCTGCCAAGATATCTCAAAATCCCCTCTATGATGGGATGGCTCCTATCCGTAACATTCATTTCCCGCAGAATATTCACCGCTGCCCAGGTGGCAATCGGAGTAGAATCCGGATTCCAGTTGTCCGGCTCTAAGGCATAGCCAAAGCCGCCATCCTCTTTCTGGTACATCGCTAAAATCTCCAATACTTCTTCCACTGTACCGCCCTCGAAATGATATTTCCACCTCGCCAAATCCAGAGGTCTCGCATTCTGATACACAAACCGTTTTGCTTTTTCAAAAACTTCTCTCTCCATCGTATCTTCTTCTCCTAAATAAATTTTTTACGGGCAAACCTTCTTTTAAGTCTCCCCATTTTCCCCCAGCAGCTCCGCCTGCCTTTTTTTACTGAACCCCTTTAACACCAGATGATAGGATTTGTCCAGCATATCCATCAACAGCTCGTCCGGCACCTCCCCGTCCGGGTTAATGGAATTCCAGTGCAGCTTGTTCATATAATAGCCGGGAATAATGTCATCATACTGCTGCCGGAAAAACTCCCCCTCCATGGGCTCTAATTTTAAAGTAATGTAATAGGGCTTATCATTTTCCCCAAGACAGACTGCCGCAAACATTTTCCCGCCAATGAGATACCTCACCCAGTTCCAATCCTTCTGCAAATCCTTCGTAACGCCCTTT
>JAGAIK010000457.1 GCA_017626625.1 Roseburia sp. | reverse complement strand
AGCGGTAAAATTCATATTGTCATCCGGTGCGGCAAGGGCATTTTTCAGCTTATCCTTATACTGCTTTTTCAAGTACCCTTCCGTCCCGTAGAGCAGATACATCTGTTTAAATTGTCCTGTTTTGATATCTTCATCTATGCTTTTCATGGGTTTATTCTAGCACAATCTCCTGTCCTTCTTCAAGCAAAGGAACGGATTGTTAAACGAAATTTCTTTATTTCCCCAAATACGTTTCCACCATAAATCCGCTTTTCTCTCTCCTGACCTTTATCTGCCCGCTTTCCATGGTGTAAAACACCCTGCTGCCCGCCGCCTCCATATGAGAAACCGCCTCCGCTCCCGGATGTCCGTAACGGTTGTTTTCCCCGCAGGAAATGACGGATACCTCAGGCTGCAATGCCTCCAAAAACTCCTTGGAATTTGAATATTTAGAGCCATGGTGCGCCGCCTTGTAAAAATCCACCTTTCCAGGCTCTCCTATTTCCAGTAACTGACGCTCCTGCTCCGCCCCGATATCCCCGGTGAAAATGCCGGAAAATCCATTTTCTTCATAAAGCAGTACCAGAGACAGGGCATTCTTATCCTCCGGCTCAGTTCTCTCTGGTAACAGCGCCTTAAGCTCTGCCGTGCCGAGACGAAGTGTCTGCCCCTGCTCCATAAACAAAATCTCCGTCCCCTTCTCTGCGGCAAGCTGCACCAATTCCTCATAAGCTTCGTCCCGGGGGATTCCGGCGGCAAAAACCAGATTCCTGATGGGATATCCATTTTCCAGAACCTCCTTTAACCCGGAAATATGGTCGTAATCCGTATGGGACACAATCCAGTAATCTATCTCCCGGATTCCCCTGTATTTCAGGAAAGGCTCTATCCGGTAAACTCCCGCCTTTGAGACATCCGTACTCCCGCCGTCAAAAAACAGGTGATACCCGCTTTCCGTGCGCAGAAAAATCCCGTCCCCCTGCCCTACGTCTAACACATCCAGTTCAAATCCCCCTTTTGCCGGAAAAAATAAAAATAACAGCATACCTGCCATGGCTGCCGTCCCCGCCGCCAGCTTCCGAAACAAAAACCTCTGCCTTTCCTCCTTTTTTCTGCGGTATCTGCACCATAAAACCAGGCAAAACAACAGCGTATAGTACCCAAACATTTTCCACGCGTCAGGCTGCCCTGTCACCCACACGGGATTCGGCAGCGCCTCTGTGATATCGCAGACTTTTTCATAGCCCGCTAATATCACCTGACAGGGAAAAAACAAATATTTTGCCAGCGCCGGAATATACAGCCCTGTGATTCCTCCTATGATGCCAAACACCAGCACCACCCCCATAAAGGGAAGTACCAGCAAATTCACTGCCGCCGCATACACCGGGATTTCGTAATAATACCATGCCACCAGGGGCAGCGTTGCCATCTGTATCGCCGCTCCGGTAAAAATTTTTTCCAGCCACGGGTGCCCTTTGGTATTCTGCCTTACGATTTTCCCCAGAAGAACTACCCCCAACACTGCGCCAAAGGAAAGCTGAAAGCCTGCATAAAACAAAATTCCCGGATTTTTAAGTAGCAGGCATACCGCCGCAAAGCCCAGGGCATTCAAGGAATCATAGCTGCGTCCCGCCGCCTGCGCCGTTATCAGAAAAAGAAACATACACACCGCACGAAAGACGGACGCACCAAGTCCCACCATTTCCCCGTAAGACCACAGCAGCAGGGCTGCTGGAACACCCGCTCCCCAAAAGCCAAGCCCCGCTCTGCGCAGCAGACGGTAGAGAAGCATTCCGATCACAGATACATGAAGCCCGCTGATGGCAAGGATATGAGAAATGCCAACCATCTGATAAGCCTCCTTTACCTCCTCCGGCAACAGCGATTTGTCCCCTAACACCATGGTGATTAAGATACCGCTGACCCGCTCCGGCAGCAGCGTCTGATACACCTTTTTTACCTGCCCCTTCCACCGGTAAAGCTGCTCTCTCCACAGGTCTTTCTTTCCACTGGTATTTATGATTTCGGGATTTCTTATTTGAAATGACAGCCCCTTCGCACGGTAATAGGCTTTTGAATCGAAATTTCCCTCGTTTCTCGCCTCTTCCCACAAATAAGCCTTTCCTTTTAACAAAAGTGTTTCTCCGATGAAACAGGTATCGGAATTAAGATAAACCAGAACCCTCCCGCAGGAGAGAACCGTTTGTTCAGATTGGTCTGCAGGCGCCTCTTTCCCGAAGCCTGCAGATAGACACTGCCCTATCCGGCAGTCTGATAATTCATAGATATATTGCTGATTTTTTTCCTCTTTTCCCGCAAGGCGTCCCTGCAGCAAAAGCTCTTCTCCCTCTGTCACATAAGCCTCGCAGACATCATACCTCTGCTGCAGAGTGCCTGCTCTTATATAGCCTCCCACCGCCGCAAAAAACGCCGCCGTTCCATACAGAAGTAAAAAAGCTGTTTTTGCCGAAACCTTCTGCCGTCCTCTCTGATATACCAAAAGTCCCAGTCCAAGGACTGCTGCTGCCGGAAATGCCAGCCACCCTGCGGGCACCCCGGCAAGTAAAACCCCAAGCAGAACGCCTGCCGCCATCTGGCAAAATGGCCGTTCCCTCAATCCTATTCCTCCTCTGTTGCTTCCTCTGTGCCCACAGACTCTTTTCCCATCACGTAATCTAAATTTCGGTCATACATCTGGCTCAGCTCAAAGCTGTCCCGGTACACACCGCTGGTATCTCCCTTGACGGAAATCTGAACTTTACTAATCGTAGGCAGTTCCGTCAACGAATTGACGATGGAGTAAATGACAACCGCTTCACTCACCTGATAATCCTGATTCCGGAAATTATCGTCCAGACTGACATAGCAGATTCCGTCCACCACGGAAACGGTCAAAAGCTTCGTTCCCTCCGGAATGGCAGATTTTGCCCCCTCCATCTCCGTTCCTTCCAGAAGCTGTTCCATAATCAGTTTTTCTAACGAAATATTTCCGCTATAGTAGACATCCTCTCTGGTTTCCCGCACCAGCCCGTTTCCCTCTTCGTTGGAAAAATACAGGGTCAGGGACGTATTTTGTATGGAGTTAATCTGCTCCCCCGGATTTTCGATAATGTTTTCCTCATTCATGCTGCCGATGATATTTCCGTCTGCATCACTCAACGGGGCTTCCCCCACATAGAAGGTGACACAATCCACTCCGTCAATCTGGGTCATGGTGCGCACCACCGCTGCCCGGCAGAGCACCTCCTCCACCGCATTCATATTGTTATAATCCGAATCAAAATAAATGGAAAGCAGGGCTCCGTCTAAGGAATAATCCGTAATCTCCACATCATTTGGAATGGGCTTCCTGCACTCCACCGATTCGGAATCAGAGCTTAACATTGCCAAAAATTCCGGTATCAGCTCCTCCACGGAATCCGCCTTGGGTTCATAAGGCATTTTTATAATTTTTGTTTTCTCTTTATTCAGGTATTCGATATGATATTCACTGCTCACCTCTTCCTGACCGCATCCCGTAAGAAGCAGCAGCAATGAGAGCAGCAGCAGGAATTGCTGCACAAGAATATATCTTTTTATCATAAATCTCCTTTTGCTGCCCCGGGACATTCTTCCTAAGCACGTCCGCAGGGTCAAATAAATTCTGTTTTTTCAGCTACGAAATATAGTTCAGCGGAATCCGGACATTAAATATGGTTCCTTCTCCCTCTGTGCTAAATACCTTAATCGCTCCCCGGTGCATTAAAACGGCATTTCTTGTAATGGCAAGCCCAAGTCCCGTACCGCCGATTTCTCTGGAATGGGACTTGTCCACCCGATAAAAACGCTCATAAATATGTTCTAAGGATTCCTCCGGAATACCGATACCGGAATCCTCCACCTTCAGATAAAAATACTGGTGGTCGGCATTTAACGTCACATGGACCCAGCCCTCCTCCTTATTGTATTTAATGGCATTTTCAATCAGGTTGGTAATGGCTAAGGTAATCTTTACCTCGTCCACATCCGCACTCACCGGACGAAAGCTCTCTAATACCAGTTCCACCTTCTGTTTATCCGCAATGGGCTTTAGGCGCTTTAATATCTGCTCTAGCAATTCATTGATATTGATGTTGGTGACATTTAAGTCCATCGCCGCCTTATCCATTTTTACCAGGGAAAGCAAGTCGTTGATAATTTTCGTCTCCCGGTCTACCTCGTTTCCGATATCCTGCATAAACTCCTTGTACAGCTCAATGGGCGCGTCCTCCATGCTGTTGATGGAATCCGCCAGCACCTTCATGGAAGTCAGGGGCGTTTTTAACTCGTGGGACACGTTGGAGACAAACTCCTGTCTCGAATCGTCGAGCACCTTCATCCTGCTGAGCACTCTGTTAAATTTTTCGCAGATTACCCTGGTCTCCGTATAATCATTGACCGCAAGGGCGTCCTCCCCGTACCCGGTCTGTATCATATCAATGGAAGAGGACATTTTCTGGAAAGGCTTTACAATCTGTACCGCAGCAATGACGCTGATAAAGACCACCGCAAAGGCGCACACCAGCTCAATCACCATGGCATTGACGGAAAGATATTCATAATTGAGATTGATACTGTCCGTTGAGACACTCATCAGCATGACGCCGATAATCTTTTTTTCCTCGCTGTCTAACTGGGTTTTCACCAGGGGAATCGTCAGCTCAATATAGCGGTTCTCGGAATCATATTTCGTGATTTCTTCCCCATTGTAGCTTTTGATTACTTCCTCGGAAATAATGGTTTTCCCCTCATCAAGACTGTAGGTGTCCTTGATAATATGAAATTCATCATCAATAATCATCACCCTGCCGTCATAAATGGTAGACAACTGCTCTAACTGTGCATTGATATGGATGGAGGAAGAATGTTTCAGATAATCGTTTGATACAATCTGGTTTGCCAGTATCTTCGCCTGGCTGAGTATCTCACTGGTCCGAATGGAAACTGCCCGGTCCCCATAAGAATTGAGCATCCCGAAGCGAAGCAGGATGCCCGGTATGATTCCGATTAAGATAAATAAAAGGAAAAGCCTTACCTTTAAGCTTTTAAAAAAATCAAATACTTTTTTAAATTTTGTCATTACACGCACCTTATTAATTCTGGGAATAATAGTAGCCTACGCCCCATTTTGTATGAACATATTTCGGCTCGCTGGGATTACTCTCGATTTTTTCTCTCAGACGTCTCACGTGGACATCCACGGTACGCACATCCCCGGGATACTCATAGCCCCACACCAGATTCAAAAGATTTTCCCTGCCGTATACCTTGTTGGGATTGTTCACTAAAAGTTCTAACAAATCGAACTCTTTCGCTGTCAGATTCACTTCTTTTCCCAGAATAAACAGCCTGCGGCTCTCGCAGTCTAACTTCAGGTCGCCTGCCTCAATGACCTTGCTGTCCTCTTTTTTCGGCTGGCTGCCCGCCGTCCTTCTCATAATCGCCTTGATTCTTGCCTTGACCTCTAAGATATTGAAGGGCTTGGTAATGTAATCGTCGGCGCCGTATTCCAGCCCTAAAATTTTATCCATATCATCGCCCTTTGCCGTCAGCATGACAATAGGCATATTGGAAAATTCCCGTATCTGCTGGCAGACCTCAAAGCCGTCCATCTTCGGCAGCATTACGTCTAACAAAATCATATCGTAAGCATTCTCCGTCGCCAGCTTCAGCGCCTCCTCCCCGTCGTAAGCGCAGTCTACCTCCATGCCGTCCTGCTCTAAGCTGAACCGGATACCCTTTACAATTAACTTTTCATCATCTACAACAAGAACCTTTTTCGCCATATTCTATTTCACCTTTATACTATCCTTCACACGATTAAATACGCCTTCTTTGATTCCTTCCACCTGCATGATTTCCTCAATGGAAGAAAACCCACCGCTGCTTTCACGGTAGGATATGATGCTGTCCGCCTTTGCCCTGCCGATGCCCGGCAGCGTCATTAGTTCTTCCGCAGACGCCAGATTGATGTTGATGCGTCCGTCCTGTTCGGTTTCTGCATTACCGGAAACTGCTGTCTCTCCGCTGCCGGAATCCGGTGTTTCAACGGAGTCTGGCGTTTCACCCAAAGCTTCAGCTTCCTCTTTTGTTAAAATTTTAACCATCTGCCCGTCCGAAACTTTCTCCGCCTGATTCACCGAGGAAAAATCCGCTTCTTCTGTCAATCCGCCTGCTGCATCCACCGCCTCGTAAATTCTGGCTCCGGCTTCTAACTCGTAAACTCCCGGCTCCTTCACCGCCCCGCAGACATACACGTAACATATGTCCTGCTCTGTACTCTGATTTGTTAAAGCTGTGCTGCTGTTTTCCGCACTCCCTGAGTCCTGGTCTGCCGATGTTCCGCTGCCATTTCCGGTATTTCCTGAATCCTGACCCGCCGAAGCTTCATCCTCATACTCTAAAGCCCACTCTGTCTCTGCCGCATCTGCAGTTTCCGGCATCTCAAAATAAGCCGTTTTATCATTTCCGCAGCCCGTCCCTGCTATCCATAAGAAAAACAGGACTGCTGCCGCCATTAATTTTCGTCTCATAAGCATTCTCCTTATCTTTTCCACAAGACAAGAGTCCTCAATGCCCATTCCTATTTTAACGAAAATTCCGATTTATGACAAGAGCATAAACCTTTTTTTTCACAGATTTTAAAAATATCTTAAAAATAATTTTAAAAATATGCTGCAATCGTCTCCTTCAGTCCTACCCAAAACTCCCTTGCGTCCTGAGAATCCGGGGCTAAGACCGCTCCCTCATAGGTTTCATAGGCAGTCTGCTCCACCATATCCGCCTGTTCCGATAAAAATACGGAATAATGACCGGAGGTTTCATACAGCTTATCCGCTAACGCCACCGTGGCAAATTCTGCAAAATCCGCCGCCTCCTGCTGTTTTTCCGAGAAATCATTTACCACTAACATTTCCGTCATGGCACAGACAGAGGTCTTTAATTCCTCATTCAAATCCGGTATCTGCGTCACCGAATAGGTATAGCCCTCCAACTGATAAAGGGAATCCGTATCAAGCATGGCGCAAAGCGTCCTTCCCGCTTTGAAGTTCTCTAAAATAGTTTCCTCGGAAACCGTTTCCGCATTGACGGAAAAAGAGGATAACAGCGTCTCAAAAAATTCCAAATCCTGCTGGTAAATTTCTTCGTCATAAACCACATTCATCCGCTGCGGTCCCTCTTTTTCAAAGGTAATGCTGTTTGCCACAAAGGGAAAATCATAGAAGGGGTCGTTGACGTCCCATTCCACTAAATACTCCACATTTTCCCCCGGCTCGTTCTCGTTGGAATAATCAATGATTTCCTGCATGGAAACCGGAGCTGTCTCAAAATAGCTGTTCTGGTAAACAAAAAGACAGGTATTATAACTGAGGGGATAGCCTAACAGCCTGTCGCCGTAAGCAGCGGCTGTCAGCGCATTTTCCGCCGCCCCCGCATAGCTTTCCGCCCTTTCATTCACGGCAGCAAGACCATAGAGATATGCCGCCTCCAGATTGTCCCCTGAAATCAGGTAAATATCCGGATAATCGTCATCCTGCATGGTCTTATCGTAAACCGCCGTCATATATTCCGTACTCTCCTGATACAGCGGCTGCACCTTTTTCCCTGTCTCTTTAAAATATTCTTCCGCCGCCAGTGAAAAATAGGTATCGTAAGATTTGTCATCATACCAGAAAATCAAGTCCGTATCCGCCTGCTGGTAGGCGCTGTCCGCCAGGAGAGGATTTTCTGTGCTTTTCTGTCCGGCTGACTCTTCCTGTTCTCCATTCCCGCCTTCCAAAACAGAAGCGTCCTGCACTTTTGCCGCTGTGAAAACAAGCAGTCCCGCCACTATGATTACGGATACGATTTTTTTCTGTAATGTTCCCATCTCTTCCTCACATATCATTTTATTTTACAAAAACCATTACTGTTCTCCCGCTGCAGTGGTTCAGGTATCCGGCGGACAGTAACAAAAACGCTTCTACATGTTCTGAAACACACGCTCTAATTTCTGTACCATCTCGTCCACATGCTTTTTCTCAATAATCAGCGGCGGTACAAAACGGATGACGTCAGAGCCCGCTGTT
>JAGAIK010000456.1 GCA_017626625.1 Roseburia sp. | reverse complement strand
TTCAAGACCCGACTGAATGGTATCGGCAGAGTGCGAAATCAGTTCGCTGGTTTGCCGCAGGGCATCGGAGGTCTGACCTGACAACTGTCCGATTTCTGAAGCGACTACGGCAAAGCCGCGTCCTGCTTCTCCGGCTCTTGCCGCTTCAATGGAAGCATTTAAGGACAGCAGATTGGTCTGGCTGGAAATTTCTTCAATGAGCTGGCTGATTTTTGAAATCTGCTCCACAGATTCGTGAATCTGGTTCATGGTGGCAAGCATACTCTGCATGTAGCTGTCGCCTAAAGCGGTTTTTTCACTGGCATTTTTAGAGCACTCCTCAATCTGAATCACGTTTTCCTTATTTTTCTCAATGGAAGAGGTGATGGCGTTCATACTTTCCTCTAACTGAATCAAAAGCTCTTCCTGGCTTAAGGAGCCGTCATGGAGCTGTCTTGCATAATCCGATACCTCACTGGAATTGGAGTTGATTTCCATGGAGGAATGATTCATCCGCAGCATGGTCTGGTTGAGGGACAGGCTGATGTTGCTCAGGGAGTCCCGGATAGAGGTAAAATCTCCGGCAAAGTTGTCGGGAATGTCAACGGTGTAATCGCCGCCGGATAAAGCGCCGAGGCAGTCCTTAATATCCTGGATATATGCTTTTAAGCTGGAAATGGTCTTAGACAGGGCGCCGGTTAAAATCTCCACTTCCTCCACCTCGTCAGATAAAACCACTTCCTCTGTCAGATTGCCGTCGGCCAGAGCCTGCAGACGCTTCGTGGCAGAGGCAAGGGAGGCGGAAATCTGCGCCACCCGGGGAGTGACAACAGCAGCCACCACACCGAGCAAAATCAAAGCCAGCAGCACCGTAAGGAAAATGGACATGTAAACGGAGCCCATAAATTCTCTCTGGGGTGCGTAGATAAACAAAGCCCAGTTAGTTCCGGGAATGGGGGCGTAGCCCACATAGTGCTTTGTGAGATTGAGCCGCATCAATGCGGAGCCTGTCTGGAAAGACAAAATCCGGTCATAGATTTTGGAATTTTTGGAGGAAGAATACATCTCATAAATATTCTTCCCGTCAATAATATTCTGAAGGTTGCGGTCACCGATGATTTTGCCCTCTTCATTTAAAATACAGGCACTTCCGGTGTCGCCTAAAATCAACATGCTTAAAACATCATTCAGTAAATCGTATTTGTAGCTGCCCACCAGATATCCGGTAACAGCGCTTTCTTCATTTTTCAGCGGTGCGAGAACACAGAGCTGTAAAGTGTCATTCTCATAATAAGGCTCGCCTATCACCAGATTGGCAGATTCCGCTGCAAGGGAAAAATATTTGGTGTCAGAGATAGAATCCGGCGCCGCTGCATCGCCGTAGAGCTTTTTGCCGGAAAGGTCATAGGCAGAGAGCCAGACAAACTCAATTTCAAGCTTTGCCTCGTCCAAACGGCTTTGTTTGGCATCAGTATCTGAAGTATCTTCCAGAAAAACCGCTTCCGTGGAAAGGTTGTACATGCGCTCGGTGAGCAGATGAAGGTTAGAACTGATTCCCTGGGAAGCGATTCTTGCGGTAATCTGTATGTTGTCTAATAAAACAGAGTTGGTGGAACGAATATTTCCGATGGACATAATAATTGTAATAAGGACTGCCAGCAGGATAGCTGTTGACATAATGTAGAAAATGATTTTTTGTTTTAAATTATGGAACTTCTTCAAAACGTAACACTCCTTTGTACCTGTCGTATTCTTTTATCTCCATGTTCCGGACAGAGAAAAATATTTCATAACGAATCCAGGGAGAAATCGTTATGAAATTATGGATATTTTACCATAAAAGCAACAAAAGTTCTATAATAATTTGTGATAAATTTCTAAAAATGAGAAGAAAGCGGTGACGTGAAAATGGCGTCTGTGTTATAATAGGAAAGGTTATGTATTTAGCACAGTAAAGCAGCAGATTTTATCAGGAATAAGAGCATTATGCCAAAAATATTTTTGGGACTTGTAAAATCCATAGGTTTCATGTATCTTAAGATAGGATATGAAATTATAAAAATAAAATCTGTCATATTTTTGTGAGAAAAAACGAAGAATGCGAAAAAAATGACTGTAAAATGCAAGATTAGAAAGATAAAAATGCAAAACGGTCAAATGTCTGCACGGTGCGGACAGAAAAGCATTTGACAGCAGATAAGGAAACCGGAACAGAAAGCAGCGGACTTCGGGAATTTTTGAATTTACACCGGAATACCTGCTGCAAAAAACGGGGAAAAGGCAGGTTTTCATATGGATTTATTTGAGTATATGAGGGAACAGCAAAAAGAGACGGAGTCTCCGTTAGCGTCAAGACTGCGTCCCACCACCTTAGACGAAGTGGTGGGGCAGCAGCATATCATCGGGAAAGATAAACTTCTGTACCGTGCCATCAAAGCGGATAAATTAAGTTCCATCATACTGTATGGACCTCCGGGAACGGGCAAGACCACGTTGGCAAAGGTGATTGCAAACACCACCAGTGCAGAATTTTTGCAGATTAATGCCACGTCAGCAGGAAAGAAGGATATGGAGGAGGTCATCACCCAGGCGAAAAATAACCAGGGAATGTACGGAAAGAAAACCATACTCTTTATTGATGAGATTCACCGCTTTAATAAGGGGCAGCAGGATTATCTTCTTCCGTTTGTGGAGGACGGCACCGTCATTCTCATCGGCGCCACCACGGAAAATCCTTATTTTGAGGTCAACGGAGCGCTGCTTTCCCGCTCCATTATCTTTGAACTGAAAAGTCTGTCCAAAGAGGATGTCAAAACCCTGATTTTGCGGGCGGTGACGACTAAGG
>JAGAIK010000455.1 GCA_017626625.1 Roseburia sp. | reverse complement strand
GGAGCAGCAGTAATACTCGGAGCAGCAGCAACCTATTTTTATTACCGTCACCGCAGCATGAAAGAACTGGGAGGCACCACCGGAGATACCGCAGGCTATTTTCTGACTCTCTGTGAGGGAGTGACGGCAGTATTGCTTGCAGTATGCAGTGTGACAGGAATTTTATAGTATTCCTTCGGAATATTAAAAAATATACAGCCCCTTAAGCTTCTTTATCATTTTATCGAATTTCATCGACGATTTATAAATTGCAGAAAAATTATTATGGAAAGCGGTCATAAACCGAAATGGAAGTACTCATTGAAAGCGGTCATAAAAACCAAAAAGGAGTGCCGATAAAGTAAATTGGCAGATTGCACCCAGCGCAGCGGGATTTTGTGACTTTGGGAAGAGATTAGATGTTCTTAGAAATCTGCTTCACAGTCAGTAACAAACAGACACGATGTCTGTTTGAGGTACAATCGAGCCATGGAAGGCGAGCTTGTACCGGTTACGTCCCATTTAGGTAACCCCTGTGCAGATTTCTTAGAACATCTTATCTCTGGACAACGGAACAAAATCCCGCTGCGCTGGGTGCAATCTGCCCCACACACTTACTTATCCCCCCCCCTTTTTTTAACAGACCGCACCCAAAATTATAAAGAAACCGGAGGAACCCCATTTTATGCACCTAATAATAGGCGGTTACGCCCAAGGAAAACTATCCTATATAAAAAGCAAATACAACATTCCCGACACCGAAATCTGCCACGGCGACACCGAAGATTTCGAAACCTGTCCGGGAAAAAAAGTCTACGACAAGCTTCACCTATACCTAAAACGCAAAATGCAGCAGCAGGCAGATATCCCCGCACTGATGGAACAGTTTTTGCAGGACAACCCTTCCTGCATCCTGATTTGCGACGAGATAGGAAACGGCATCGTCCCCGTCTTAGATACAGAGCGTGCCTACCGGGAACAGGTGGGAAGAATGCTTTGCATGGCGGCAGAACAGGCAGAAAGCGTGGAGAGAATCATATGCGGAATTTCACAGAAAATCAAATAGAACTGTTCCTTATCCGCCATGGAAAAACCAAAGCTAATCAGGAAAAGCGCTACCTTGGAAAAACAGAAGAAAACTTATCGGAACAGGGGAAAAAGGAATTAGAAGAAAAAACTTACCCTTTAGTGCAGTACCTTTTCGGAAGCCCCATGGAAAGATGTCGGCAGACCGCAGAACTGCTATATCCGAACTTGCCCTACCACATCATTCCGGAGTGGAAGGAAATGGACTTCGGGCGTTTTGAGGGGAAAAATTACGAAGATTTAAAAGACGACATGGACTATCAGAAATGGATTGACAGCAATGGCACCTTACCCTTTCCGGAAGGGGAGAGCAGGGAGGAGTTTATTTTCCGCTGCGGCAGGGGGCTTAAGCGTTTTTTAGAACTTGTGATAAACTGGAAAATAGCAGAAAATGCCCCCATTGGGGCGGTTGTGCACGGGGGAACCATTATGGCGCTGCTCAGCCGTTACGGTGCCCAGGGCGATTATTTTGACTTTCAGTGTAAAAACGGAGAGGGGTATCACTGTTTTGTGAAATTTTCTGTTGGAGAGGACGGGGAAATTCGGCAGGACAGTATTCGTATGGAAAAAATCACAGCATTATCTGATGCTGGTTCATAAAATAGAAAATAGCGTCCTGTTACATAAAATTACGGTGCAAGTATGGAAAGAGAAGGTTTCACCGGAAAGAAAGGATAGAGCATGACATACCATATACTGGCATTTTTCATTGGATTTTTACTGGATTTGCTGATAGGAGACCCTCACTGGCTGTTTCATCCTATCCGGCTCATCGGAAATCTGATTAGCGGGTTGGAAAAAAAATTGCATAGAGAAGAAACACCCCGGCAGGAAAAAAAGGAAAAGCGGCAGGGAATATGGCTGGTGGCATTGGTACTGCTGATAACGGGAACCGTGACAGCGGCAATTCTTCTGGGCGCCTATTTCCTGCATCCCTATGCCGGACTTTTGGTGGAAAGTATTATGACCTATCAGATTTTGGCAACAAAATGCCTGAAGGTGGAGAGCATGAAGGTGTACGACTGCCTGGTGGAACAGGATTTAGAAAAAGCAAGGTATGCCGTCTCCATGATTGTGGGGCGGGACACAGAAAATCTGGACGAAACCGGAGTGGCGAAGGCTGCCATTGAGACAGTGGCGGAAAATACCTCCGACGGGGTTATTGCCCCCATGATTTATCTGGCTTTAGGAGGTCCCATACTGGGATTTTTATATAAGGCGGTGAACACCATGGATTCCATGGTGGGCTATAAAAATGACCGTTTTCTTTTCTTTGGACGTGCAGCGGCAAAATTAGATGATGTGGTAAATTACCTTCCGGCAAGAGGCGCTGCTTTTTTGATGATAGGGGCGGCATATTTGCCGGGAAAAGAATTTTCGGGAAAAGAAGCATACCGCATTTTTAAGAGGGACCGTTACAATCACGCCAGCCCCAACTCTGCACAGACGGAGGCGGCATGTGCAGGGGCGTTGCAGATACAGTTGGCAGGGGACGCCAGCTATTTTGGAAAGGTGGTAAAAAAGCCATATATCGGGGACGGCAAGCGTCCGGTGGAAGCGGAGGATATCAAAAGGGTGAACCGGCTTTTGTACCGGAGTGCATTTTTAGGAGAGTTGATTTGCCTGTTGATTCTGTTGGTTTTGCGGGCAATCGTATGTTGATATATGGGTGAATGAGAACTGTAGCTGGTAACCTGTCCACAGGATAGAAGTAGTGCTGCAGACAGATAGAAAGGCAGGAGGATTATGACGATACACGGAGGAGATATTTACCGCAATCAGGTGAAAATGGATTTTTCAGTGAACACCAATCCCCTGGGAATGCCGGGGCGGGTAAAAAAAGCGTTGACGGAAGCGGTGGAAGAGAGTGGAAATTACCCGGATATCCGGGCAGAGCGGCTGAAAGAGGCTGTGGCAAAATGGGGCGGTTTCAGGGAAGAGATGCTTGTCTTTGGAAATGGAGCCTCGGAGCTTTTACTTGCGGCTGTTCATGCCGTAAAGCCGGGAAAAATACTGATTCCGGTACCTTCTTTTTTCGGCTATGAAAAGGCGGCGGAGGCAGCGGAGTGTGAAGTGGTCTACTGGGAAATGAAACCGGAAGAGAACTACTGTCTGACCAAGAACTTTCTGGATAGTCTGACGGCGGAGGTGGATATGGTATTTCTGGCAAATCCCAACAATCCGGTGGGAAATCTGCTAGAGCCGGAATTGTTGGAAAAGATAGCAGAGAAGTGCCTTGCCAATGGCAGTTTGCTGGTGCTGGATGAATGTTTTATAGAATTGACGGGAAAAGAAAAGTCCCATTCCTTTGTGGGAAAGTTAGACCGATACCCCAATGTTGTTGTACTGCGGGCATTTACAAAAGTCTTTGCCATTCCGGGGGTACGGCTTGGTTATGCGGTTTGTGAAGAAGCATTTGCAGGGCAGATGAAAAAACATCTGCCGGAGTGGAATCTTTCCATATTCGCCCAGAAAGCCGGAGTAGCGGCAACAGAGGAAACGGGATTTGTGGAGCGCTCTGCGTCTTATGTGGCAGAAGAGAGAGCTTATTTAGAGGAAACGCTAAAAAAAGAAGGCTGTTTTGTTTATCCGGGGGAGGCGGATTATCTGCTGTTTTTGGTTGGGAAATATGACGGTTGCACAGGGGAAAAGAAGGAGCCGGAGAGAAAGGCGGGGGGAGAGCTTTTAGGCAGAGAAGAGGAAAGGACGCTGTATGAGCGATTATTAGAGAGTGGAATTTTAATTCGTGATTGCAGGAATTTCCGGGGGCTGTCAAGAGGATTTTACCGGATAGCCGTAAAATCGAAGGAAGAAAACAGGAGATTTGCGGAGGAACTTCATCACGTAATGGAGGCAGGCAGGATACCAGATAAATTCGGAGAGAAAAAAACGCAGGAAAATACGCAGACAGAGGAGGCAGAAAATCTACAGACAGAAATGGCAGAAGCAGTGGAAAAGGTAAAGTCAGAAAACATACGGGCAGCAGCGGCGGAAAAAGTACAGTCAGTAAACCTTCACACAGGAGATTACCACGGCTTAGAATATGTCCTGCCCGGTGACATTGAGAAGCGCAGCTTTGAAATCATCAGTGAAGAATTAGCGGAGCGGGGCATTATACTGCCAGAGGAAAATGAACTGGTGATAAAACGGGTCATCCATACTAGCGCGGATTTTTCCTATGCCGATACCATGACTTTTTCTAAGGACGCAGTGGCTGTGGCAAAACGGTTGTTACGGCAGGGAGCAGATATTGTAACCGATACGAATATGGCATTGTCAGGCATTAACAAAAAAGTGCTGCAAACTTTCGGCGGTGAGGCGCATTGCTTTATGGCGGAGGAAACCGTGGCAAGAGAGGCAAAAGAAAGGCAGATGACAAGGGCAGCCGTCAGTATGGAGCGGGCGGCAGGACTGGGAAAACCTGTGATTTTTGTGGTGGGAAATGCTCCTACTGCGCTGGTGAAGCTCTATGAAATGATAAGAGAAAACAGATTTTCTCCGGCATTTATCATTGGGGTTCCCGTGGGCTTCGTCAATGTGGAGGCGGCAAAGGAGCTGATTTTAAAGACGGACATTCCCCACATCGTAAACCGGGGCAGAAAGGGCGGCAGCAATGTGGCGGCGGCGATCTGCAATGCCATCCTCTATGAATTAGGACGGGAGGGATAAGGCGGTGCGCTATGGATTTACGACGGGAAGCTGTGCGGCGGCAGCGGCAAAGGCGGCGGCATACATGCTTTTGACCGGAAAGCGGAAAGAGCAGATTACGATTGAGACGCCAAAGGGCATTCCGTATCATGCAATGATAGAAGAAATTGAAATCACAGAGCGGGCAGTGCGCTGCGCCGTAAGGAAAGACGGCGGGGACGATCCCGACGTGACGACGGGGATTCTGATCGCTGCGGAGGTGTCAGAACTGCAAACGTCACAGCGGTTGAAGGCGGACGCACCGCACATTGAGATTGCGGGAGGAACAGGCGTAGGCATAGTGACAAGACCGGGGCTTGACCAGCCCGTCGGGGCGGCGGCAATCAACCATGTGCCAAGGGAAATGATCGAGCGGGAGGTCGCGGAG
>JAGAIK010000454.1 GCA_017626625.1 Roseburia sp. | reverse complement strand
TCAAAAGAACATTTTGAGAAGCATATGGCGCAGGATGACAGGCGTTACAATGTACTGTTTTGTTTAGATGACAGTGTGGGGCTGACCTATGACAATGCGGAAATGCTTATGAAGGAGTTGGCGGTAAAATGCGGCATTGACGAGGACAGGGTCAGTGCAAACGGGATGTATCTGATGTGGGAATTAGACCCGGGAACAGAGACAGTTATGGTATGTGCCGGGGTCTGCGTCATTGTCATTCTTTTCTCTGTGGTTGTCATTTACAATATTTTTCAGGTGGGGATTGTGCAGAAAATACAGGAGTACGGAAAGCTGAAAGCTATAGGTGCCACCAAAAAGCAGATGAAACGGGTGGTCTTTCGGGAAGGCATGGCACTGGCGTGTGTGGGAGTGCCCTTGGGTCTGGCTGCCGGAGTGCTTACCGCTAAGGGAGTGCTCTGTTATTTGATGAAGGATTTCGGAGAAAGCGGACTGCCGGTGAAGCAGGATGGAGTTTCCGTGTTATGCGTTCCGCTGCTTTTTCTGGCTGCGGCGCTGGCATTCGTAACGGTTTCGTTTGCATTAAAGAAGCCTATGCGGGTGGTGGCGGGGATTTCTCCCGTGGAGGCAATGCGCTACCGGGAGGAAAGCCGGGGTGCCGGGCTTAGAAAAGGACGAAAAGAGCTTGGTGTTAAAGGCATGACCCTGGCAAATCTTTCCGGCAGCAGGAGACGTACGGTTTCTACAATTTTGTCCATGGGCTTATCCTGTGTTTTGTTTATGGTATTGGCAAACTGGCTTGGAAATATGGATGAGGAATATATGGCACGGGAGGAGGTTCTACACGGACAATTCCAGATAACGCTGGATTACCGTATGAACGACGAGGCGTATCCGGAAAATAATTTGAACCGTATCTTAGAAAAGAATCCGATTAGCGAAGAACTGTTGTCGGAGATACGGAAAATGCCAGAGACGGTGGAGGTGGGAACCCAGAGCATCCTCTATGCCAGACAGCTTGATGGCATGGGAAAAGAGACAGGGGAAACCTATTCCATCCTTGTTTTAGACAGGGAGGATTTTGAGCAGCAGGTAAAAAAGCAGGAAATCGAAGGCTTGGATTATGATGAGATGAGCAGGCAGGATGCGGTATGCTTTGGCTGGGGGAATTTTTTGGAGGACAAAGGATTTTCTCTGGGTGAAACCTATCATTTTTCTCTTTATGACGGAGTGGAGGAGAAAGAATGTGATTTCCCAATGGCAGCCGCCTTTGGATATCTGCCGGATGGGGATATGGCAATAACAAGGGATACCTATGAAAAACTGGGATTTGCGGGAAACACCAATGATTATTTGTGGGTGGACTGCCGGGAAGCGGACAGGGAAAACTTAAAGGCAAAGCTAGAGACGCTGCTTAAAGGAGTGGAGCATGTGGAACTCGACAGCTACGAAAACCAGCTTGAGATAGCGCGCGCTTCCACAAGAACATTAAAAATGCCGGCGTATACATTCTGTGTTATGATTGCATTCATCAGCTTTATGAATATGGCAAATACTATGATTACCAGCATTGTCACCAGAAAGCAGGAGTTTGGAGTGCTGCAGGCGATTGGAATGACCAACCGGCAGTTAAGCAGGAGCCTTTGGTTAGAGGGAATGATTTTTACCCTTGGGACGGTGGCTGTATCCCTGTTGGCAGGTGTTCCGCTGGGGTATGGTGTGTTCCGCTACGGGAAGCTGCATGGTCTGGTAGGACTTAGCGTCTATCATTTCCCGGTTTGGGAGACGGTGCTGCTGTTAGGCGGGCTTATGGCATTGCAGATGGTATTATCTTTTGTTTTAAGCAGGAATATAAAAAAGGAATCCCTGGTAGAACGAATACGTTATCAGGGGTAACACAGGATTTGCAAAAAAACCACAATTCCTATCTTGACAATAGGAATTAAAAGTGTATAATTCAATATATCATATCAAATAACTAGGAAATAAAAGATATGATATCATTTCAAATCAGATAAATAGAGATGAAAGGAACGGGTAGTTATGAACAAAACCATTTATTTAGATAATGCAGCCACGACACAGGTATATCCGGAGGTATTAGAGGCGATGCTTCCCTATTTTACAGAATATTACGGAAACCCCTCTGCCATATACACCTTTGCGGAGGAAGGAAAACGGGCGGTAGATAAAGCCAGGAGAACCATTGCAGAATTCATTCATGCGAAAACGGAGGAAATTTACTTTACCGGAGGCGGCAGCGAGTCGGACAACTGGGCGTTAAAAGCCACCGCAGAAGCATACGCCTCAAAGGGAAAACATATCATTACCAGTACCATTGAGCATCACGCCGTTCTTCACACCTGCGCCTACTTGGAAAAGCAGGGCTTTGAGATTACTTATGTAAATGTGGATGAGAACGGAAAAATAAAATTAGACGAGCTGGAGGCGGCAATCCGCCCCGACACCATTCTCATTTCCGTTATGACGGCAAACAATGAGATAGGAACCATTCAGCCCGTGGCGGAAATCGGGAAAATCGCCCATGAACACGGCGTTTTGTTCCACACCGACGCAGTGCAGGCGTTCGGACACATTCCGCTGGATGTGGAGGAAATGCACATTGATATGTTAAGCGCCAGCGGGCATAAGATGAACGGACCAAAGGGTGTCGGCGTCATGTATATCCGCAAGGGGGTAAAGATACTTTCCTTTATCCACGGCGGGGCGCAGGAGCGGAAACGGCGAGCCGGAACCCATAATGTACCGGGAATTGTGGGAATGGGAAAAGCGGCGGAGCTGGCAAAAAATACCATGGAAGAGAGAAGCAGCCGGGAGATAGAATTGCGGGAACACCTGATTGAGAGAGTCTTAAAGGAAATCCCCTACACCAGATTAAACGGTGACAGGACAGACCGGCTTCCCAATAACGTCAGTTTCTGTTTCCGGTATATTGAGGGGGAATCCCTGTTGATTTTATTAGACCAGGCAGGCATCTGCGGTTCCAGCGGTTCTGCCTGTACCTCAGGCTCCCTAGACCCCTCCCATGTGCTGCTCGCCATCGGGCTGCCCCATGAGATTGCTCATGGCTCCCTGCGGCTGACCTTGTCGGAGAAAAATACAATGGAAGAAATTGATTACACAGTAGAAGAACTGAAAAAGATAATAGAACGCTTGCGGGGCATGTCTCCATTGTACGAGGATTTTGTCAGAAAACAAAAGTCCGCTTAGAAAACAGGAAAGGAGAAAATATGTACACAGAAAAAGTAATGGACCACTTCAACAATCCAAGGAATGTGGGTGAAATTGAAAATGCCAGCGGTGTAGGCACCGTGGGAAACGCAAAATGCGGCGATATCATGCGAATGTACCTTGACATAGATAAAGACGGAATCATTCAGGACGTAAAATTTAAGACTTTCGGCTGCGGGGCGGCAGTGGCAACCAGCAGTATGGCAACGGAGCTGGTGAAAGGAAAAACCGTGCAGGAAGCGCTGACAGTCACCAATAAAGCGGTGATGGAGGCGTTAGACGGACTTCCCCCGGTGAAGGTACACTGTTCCCTTTTGGCGGAGGAGGCAATTCACGCAGCCCTCTGGGACTATGCAGAGAAAAACCACATTGTCATTGAAGGTTTGGAAAAACCGGTAAACGATATCAGCGAAAAAGAAGAGGAAGAAGAATACTAATAAATTTGGAGGAAATCAGTTATGGGAAGAAAAAAGACATTAGAGGAAAGAAATCTGGGATTTGAAACATTGCAGTTACACGTAGGGCAGGAGCAGGCGGACCCGGCGACGGACGCAAGGGCTGTTCCCATTTACGCCACCTCTTCCTACGTGTTCCACAACAGCGACCATGCGGCGGCAAGATTTGGGCTGGAGGATGCAGGCAATATTTACGGAAGGCTCACCAATCCCACCCAGGAGGTTTTCGAAAAAAGAATCGCAGCCTTAGAGGGCGGTGTGGCAGCCTTGGCGGTGGCAAGCGGTGCGGCGGCGGTCACCTATACCATTCAGAATTTAGCCCGGGCGGGGGAGCACATTGTGGTAGCCAACAATATTTACGGCGGCACCTATAACCTGCTCGCCCATACCCTGCCGGAATACGGTATCACCACAACCTTTGTGGAGCCCCTTGATTTGAGCAATTTTGAAAAAGCAATTCAGGAAAATACCAGGGCAATTTATATTGAGACTTTGGGAAATCCCAATTCCGACGTCAGCGATATCGAGGAAATTGCCAAAATCGCCCACGCCCACAAAATTCCGCTGGTGGTGGACAGCACCTTTGCAACACCTTATCTGGTGCGTCCGATTACATATGGGGCAGACATCGTTATTCACTCCGCAACCAAATTTATCGGCGGGCACGGAACCGCCATCGGCGGCGTGATTGTTGACGGAGGAAACTTCGACTGGGAGGCTTCCGGAAAATTCCCGTCTCTGACAGAGCCGAACCCCAGCTATCACGGCATCAGCTTTACCAAAGCGGTGGGGGCGGCGGCCTTTGTCACGAAAATCCGTGCCATTTTACTCCGGGATACCGGGGCGACGGTTTCTCCGTTCCACGCATTTCTTTTTTTACAGGGGTTAGAAACACTTTCCCTGCGTGTAGAACGGCATGTTGCAAATGCCTTAAAAGTGGTACAATACTTAGAGAGCCATCCCCAGGTGGAAAAAGTACATCACCCATCCGTTACGCAGGATAAGGAACAGCAGCGGCTTTACAGGAAATATTTTCCGAACGGCGGCGGTTCCATCTTTACCTTTGAAATCAAGGGAGATGAGAGAAAGGCAAAAGACTTTATTGATAACTTAGAGATTTTCTCCCTGTTAGCGAATGTGGCGGATGTAAAATCCCTCGCCATTCATCCGGCGTCCACCACCCACTCCCAGCTCAGCGTGGAAGAGGCGGCGGAACAGGGCATTTACCCCAATACCATCCGTTTATCCATCGGAACAGAGAGCATCGAAGACATTATTGAAGATTTAGACGAGGCATTTAAAGCAATTTCCTAATTGCTGCCGGAGTGGCTTTTCCTGCAAACAGGCAGAGTATCCTGATTGCAGTCGGAATGGTTTTCCCTGCGAACAGGCAGGGGATGATAGCAGATGTAACGAAAAATATAAAAGTGAAAAGGAGAATCAGGCAATGGCAAACATTTATCAGAGCGCAACAGAGTTAATCGGAAAAACCCCATTATTGGAGGTGACAAACTTAGAGAAAGCCAAAGGCTTAGAGGCGAAGGTTTTGGTAAAATTAGAGTACTTTAACCCGTCAGGAAGCGTGAAGGACCGCGCGGCTTACTACATGATTAAAGATGCGGAGGAAAAAGGGCTGTTAAAGGAAGGCTCTGTTATCATTGAGCCTACTTCCGGAAACACAGGCATCGGTCTTGCCGCCATCGCAGCAGCCAAAGGCTACCGTGCCATCTTAACCATGCCGGAAACCATGAGCGTGGAGCGCCGCAATATTTTAAAGGCATACGGCGCAGAAATCGTTCTGACCGAGGGCGCTAAGGGCATGAAGGGAGCCATTGCCAAAGCGGAAGAGTTAGCGAAAGAGATTCCCGGCGGATTTATTCCTTCCCAGTTTACCAATCCTGCCAACGCACAGGCGCACAGGGAAACCACAGGACCGGAAATCTGGGAGGATACCGACGGAAAGGTGGACATTTTTGTGGCAGGCGTAGGCACAGGCGGAACCGTCACCGGAACCGGGGAATACTTAAAATCAAAAAATTCCGCCGTTCAGGTGGTTGCGGTAGAGCCGGAAAGCTCTCCGGTTCTTTCTAAGGGAACTGCCGGACCTCATAAAATTCAGGGCATCGGCGCAGGATTTGTGCCGGAGGTATTAAATACCGGAGTTTATGACGAGGTATTTCCAGTATCTAACGAGGATTCCTTTGCAACCGGAAAGGAACTGGCGAAGGCAGAGGGGATTCTGGTGGGAATTTCCTCCGGCGCAGCGCTCTTTGCTGCCATTGAGCTGGCAAAACGTCCGGAAAATAAAGGGAAAACCATCGTGGCTCTGCTGCCG
>JAGAIK010000453.1 GCA_017626625.1 Roseburia sp. | reverse complement strand
GTAGGTGATGTGGTGGAGGCTACGGTGGTAAAAACCGATGACGGGGAGGGCAATATTCTGCTTTCCAGGAAAGAAGCCAATGACGTTTTAGCATGGGAAAAGCTGCAGCAGATGTTAGAGGACGAGACAACGGTGAAAGTCCGTATCAAAGAGAGCGTACCCAGCGGCGTGGTAGCTTATTTGGAGGGAATCCGGGCGTTTATTCCCGCTTCCCAGATTACACTGGATTATGTGGAGGACACCGATGCCTGGATTGGAAAAGAAATTGAGGCGAAGGTGATTACTGTAGACCAGGAGAAAGAAAAGCTGGTATTATCCGGCAAGGTTGTGGCGAGGGCAGCAGAGCAGGAAGAGAGAAACCACAGGATTTCCATGATTGTTCCGGGAACGGTATTGGAGGGAACCGTGGAAACATTAATGCCCTACGGCGCATTCATCAGCCTTGGCAACGGGCTTAGCGGTCTTGTGCATATTTCTCAGATTTGCGAGCGGAGAATCGGTAAGCCTTCCGAGGTGTTAAAGGTGGGACAGAAGGTAAAGGCAAAGGTGCTTAACACCAACGATAACAAAATCAGCCTCAGCATGAAGGCGCTGGAGGAAGAGATGGTGGACACCGAGGGTGTGGAGGACTTGGAAGCCTATACGGATAAGGAAACCACGGGAACCAGCCTTGGCGCTTTGCTGGCAGGATTGAAATTTGATTAGGTAAATTTAATTAGGAAAGTAAGAAGATGGGTCTTTGGCAGAAATGCCGGAGGCTCATTTTTGATGTCCCGGTCAGGAAGCTTTTTCCGGCTGTCTTTTGATACCTGAAACCGCATGGAGAAAAATGGTGCGTCTCCGTAGAAAATGTTGACAAGGAAACAATATTTTGTTATAGTTAGCGGGTAAGAAATGTTGACGAGGAAACAATGAGAAAGGAGCCTGTCGATGAAGGAACAGGAACTTCTATTAAAGGAAATTTCACTGATGTTAGAGCGTCAGGATATGCGTTCGAAACTGACGGAAAGCTCCTGCTTAGATGAGTATGGCTATTCGGAAACCCACTGCATTGATTTTATCGGGCGGTTAGAGCTGCCGAATGTCACCAAGGTGGCGGAGCATATGGGAATGACCAGAGGCGCCATCAGTAAAATGACAAAGAAACTGTTAGCCAAGGGGTTAATCGAAAAATACACGTTAGAAACCAATAAAAAAGAAGTATATTTTAAATTGACAGACCAGGGGAAGCTGCTCTTTGATGAACACGCCAAGCGGCACCGGCTTTGGGAAAAACGGGATATGGAGTTTTTGTTGAGATACCGGAAAGAGGAAGTCGATGTGGTTTATCGGTTTATGAAGGAGTTTAACGGGTATTTAGAGCAGCAGATTGAGGAATTGTCCTGATGGGGCGGGCGGAATACCGATGTGAGCGGTAAAAAGGGCGGCTGCTGTTACCCGAAGCCCTGCATAAATAAAATGAGTTCCGGGTCGAAAGTATTTTCAGCCGGAACTCATCAGAACGATAATGCCGTTAGTCCATGGATGGCGCCGCAACCGGTTCGCCGGTGCTGCTTTCAGGGGTTATGGGAGTATCTGTGTTTTCCGTTTCTCCAGTGGAAGCGGCTGCCTGTCCGGTGGCGGAAGTATCTGTGTTTTCCGTTTCCTCTGTGGGAGCCACAGCCTGTCCGGTGGCAGACGTGTCATCTGAGGCTTCTCCTGTATCGGTTTCCCCGGCAGGTGTTTCGGCTGCCGGAGTTACCGGGTCCACGGACGGAATATCGGATACCGGAATAGCGGTATCGGTGACAGATGCAGGCGTTCCCCCCGGAAGCACCGGAGTTGAGGTGGCGGAAGAGGGATAGCCGGAGCTGTTGTCAGTGGAAGGAATGTTAGTACTGTTTCCGGAAGTAGTTCCGGAAGTATCATCGGACAACATATTTTTTAATTTCAGTAGTGCCACAAGCAAATCCAAAGTAGATTTTGTAATGTTGTTGGAGGCGAAGAAATTGCCAAGCATTTCGTTTGCGGCATCCCGCTCCTCACCGGTCAGACCGAAAATGCCTGAAGTATTAGAGGAAGTATTCACGGAATTATTCGTGGAAGTATCACTGGTGGAAAAAGTGCCGTTCATATAGGAAAGGACTTTTTTTACATAATTCTGTGTCTCCGTAAAGGGAGGAATGCCGCCGTACTTGTCCACATTGCCGCAGCCCGCATTGTAGGCAGCTAAGGCAAGGGAGATATTTCCCTGATAGCGGGAGAGCAACTGACTGATGTATTTAGCGCCGCCTAAAATGTTTTCTCTGGCATCATAGGAATTTGAGACGCCTAAGGAGGCGGCGGTGGCAGGCATTAACTGCATGATGCCTACGGCTCCGGCGCTGCTTACGGCGGAGGGGTTAAAATTTGACTCAGCTTTGGCAATGGATTTTAAAATCGTGGTGGAAACGCCATAGGCTTCGGAGGCCTCTTTAAAATAAGCCTCATAATCCGCCGGGGAAGAAACTGTGGTACCGGAGGCAGTTGCAGTGCTTGTCTGTGAATTAGTACTGTTATTGTCAGAGCCAAGCAGTTTGGTGCTCTCCGTCAGGGAGGCAGCAAAATCAGCGTTCTCCGTCGGGGAAGCGGCAGCCGTTTTGCGCATGGCAGCCTGCTGTGTGATTTTATTTACTAAGTCCTGGTCAAGGTAATTTAATACTGTGATACTCATTCATAACTCCTTCACTCATAAAAACATAACCATAAAAAGTATATCATAAGTCATAGGAAATGCAAAGATTTTGTTGAAAAAAAGCGAAAATTGTATAACAGTTCAGCCCTCCCTGTGCCCTGGGCTTCTGGATAGCGATTCTTCCTATTCAGACACGCTTGCGCTTGGTATAAAACGTAGCGGTACATAAGGCACCAAAATACGGTGCCTAAGTGCCGACGTTTTATAAACAGTCTGAACCGGAAGAAGTGCTATCCAGAAGCCAGGGCACAGGGAAGGCTGAACTGTTACAAAATTATTGCAGCCCGAAATTGTGCCGTCAGTAAAAAATAAAGCTGCTTTGCACAAATAGATGGAAATAGCTTGATGTATACAGAAAAGTATTGTAGAGTACAAATTGCGATGAATTGAAGAAGTGCAGCCGACAGCGATTTTTTGAGGAGAAAAACAGGCAGAAGGAAAGAAAGGGTGCAGCCGACAGCGCTGTGGAGGGAGCAGATGATGCAGAGGATAAAGAAATGTCAGATAGGGTAAAAATAAGAAAAAGCAGCGGCTATGGAGAGTCGTTCCGGGCGGCATTTCCGCATACCATACCGGTTCTTACCGGCTATCTGTTTATCGGAATGGCATTCGGCGTCATGATTCAGGAAAAAGGCTACAATTTTTTGTGGGCAATGTTTATGAGCCTGTGCTGTTATGCGGGGAGCGGACAGTATCTGGCAGTGAATTTTTTCGTGCCTGGTGTCAGTTTTTTGCAAATGATTTTTATGGAATTTATGGTAAATATCCGCCATATTTTTTATGGATTATCTCGGTTGGAGCGGTTTTCTAAAATGGGAAAAAAGCGATGGTATATGATTTTTTCCCTGACAGATGAAACCTATTCCCTGCTCTATATTACCAAAACCCCGGAGGGAATGGATGAGTCGAAGTTTTTGTTTGCCATTGCGGTGTTAGACCAGTCCTACTGGATTTTAGGTTCCGGTATCGGGGCATTGCTGGGAGAATGGCTGCCTTTTGACGGGACGGGAATTGATTTTGCCATGACGGCGCTGTTTGTGGTGATTTTGGTGGAGCAGTGGATGGAGGAAAAAAAACGTCTCTTTGAGTTGATAGGCTTAGGCTGCGGGCTGTTCTGTCTGCTGGTTTTCGGGGCAGAAAATTTCATTTTGCCCACCATGCTTTTGATGATGGCGGTTTTGCTTTCGGGAAAGCAGTTATTTATGAGGGAAAAGGAGGAAGAGGGACATGCAGATTAGCGTTTTTCGTTCTCTTATGATTATCGCAGTGGTTGCGGGAACCATATTTTTTACCAGACTGTTTCCGTTTTTGTTTTTCCCACCGGGAAAGAAAATCCCGCCTATGGTGCAGTATTTGGGAAAGGTGCTGCCCCCGGCGGTGATAGGAATGCTGGTGATTTATTGTTTAAAGGAAGTGCAGCTTACAGCATATCCCTACGGAATCCCTGAGGCAGTGTCCGTATTGGCGGTCGTTCTGCTTCATTTGTGGAAAAGAAATAATCTGTTAAGTATCGGTGCTGGCACCGTATTATATATGTTTTTAGTACAGACCGTATTTACGGCGTAAAACCAAAGGAGGAATTATCATGAAAAAACAGCCATTTGTTACCAAAGATCAGCTTGAGGAAATAACAAAAAAGTTTCCTACCCCGTTCCATCTCTATGACGAAAAAGGTATCCGTGAGAATGCGAAAGCAGTGAAGGAAGCATTTTCCTGGAACCCGGGATTTCGTGAGTATTTT
>JAGAIK010000452.1 GCA_017626625.1 Roseburia sp. | reverse complement strand
CCGGCAGTTTCTCCCCGGTTTCACTTAAGGAGTAAGCGTCGGCGTTGGTGTACAGCTCGATTCCGTCATAGGAAATCAGATACAGCAGATTTTTGTCCTGTTTGATGAGATTGTGGAAGTATTCTGCGGAGTTTTTCTTTTCCTCCTCCGTGTAGGAGGCATCCTGCTCCCAGGTTCCGTAGTCGTTCAGGAAATAATCGCCTTCCACCGCTTCCACGGCTGTCTCGGAAACAGCGGTATTTTCAGCATAACTGTCTGTGCTGCTGCCGAAAATATCTTCCGCCATATAGCCGCTGTTCACATATTCCCCGGCTGCCATGGCAAGAAAATCCGTAAGCCTGCCGGAGATGAAATTTTGAAATGCTTTTGTGTTCTGATAGTCGGATTCCAAAGCCAGAGCGGCAACGCTTTCTGATGCACCGTAAGAGAGCAGAGCGGATGACAGACCGGAGATTCCGGTCAGCAGAAGCGTTACGCTTAAAAAGAAACTTGCAAATCCAACATTACTTTTCCATTTTTTCGATTTTATAACCAATTCCCCACACCACCTTTAAATATTCCGGCTCTTTTGGATTGAGTTCTATTTTTTCGCGAATGCGCCGGATATGTACCATTACCGTATTTTCCGAGGAAAAACCGGGTTCGTTCCAGACACGTTCGTAAATCTCTTCCGCCGGGAAAATTCTGCCGGGATGTTTCATTAACAGCTCTACAATCTTAGTTTCCGTTGCAGTGAGCCGTACGGCTTCCCCGTCCGCATAGAGGATTTTTTCGTCCGTGGCATATTCCAATCTGCCGTTTTTCAGGCGGTTTCCCGCAGGGGAGTGAATATCCCCCAGACTGGTATAACGGCGCAGATGGCTTTTTACCCTTGCCGCAAGTTCCTGCGGATTGTAGGGCTTTGCCACATAATCGTCGGCGCCCATGGAAAGACCTAACACCTTGTCCGTTTCCTCGCTTTTGGCGCTTAGGACAATGATGGGAATATTTTTCCGTTCCCTGATTTTCATAACGGCGGAAAGCCCGTCTAACCGCGGCATCATCACATCCATAATCACCAGATGGATGGGCTGTTCCGCTAAAAGCTCCAATGCCTGCATACCGTCGTATGCCCTGTATACCTGATATCCCTCCTTTTCTAAAAGAATGGCAATGGCTTTTACGATTTCCTGGTCATCATCAACCACTAAAATACATTCACGCATAATACTTATCCTCCTGAGCCTGTAACTAAATTAAAATAACTTTCTTACAAAGAAACCGGGGAAATTCTTAAAAGTTTCTTACAATGGAGCAGCAGCCTGACAGCAAAAAGAACTGCCGGAAACGACAGTTCTTTTCTCTCAGGGAATTGTTTTATCAGAAATCTATCCGGCAGTGTTACTGCTGTCCCCCCTCCGCAGGCGTTGTATCTGCAGGAGGCGTATCTGCAGGCGTTGTATCCGCAGGTGGTGTGTCTGCAGGCGGTGTGTTCTCCACAGGCTGCTGCTCCTCTGATGTGGTAACTCCGGGAACCGGAGAAATCGGCTGGGAGCCCTGGTAAATGGCGTTTTCTCCATTGTGCAGTGCACAGGTGGAGGTGACTCCGTCTAACAGCAGATAGGGGGTATCTTCCGTACCCTGGGTGCCGCCGATGACAAATACTCTCTGACCTAAGGAAGTAACCGGGCAGTTGGCGCCGGCTAACTGTCCCGAATCGTTACAGATATTTGCCAGGGTGTGGTGGTCGCAGTACTCTGTGGGCTGGGTGCCCGCAGCAAAATATTCGGTATAGACAGCGCTTCCCCGGGGGTCATTGTCACAAACTCCCGCAATGGCAAGCTTTCCGGATTCCTTGCACACCGTTGCGGTCACAATGCCGGAGGGCTGGGTAAATTCCTTTTTGGGGAGGTCCTCATGCAGTCTTGACATGACGGATTTCCATATTTTTTTGGGATAGGTGGTCTGTCCGCCGCTCTGAACGGCATTGTCATCATAGCCGCCCCATACCACGCAGGTGTAATAAGGTGTATAGCCTGCAAAGAGGGCGTCACGGTTCTTGGTAGTGGTTCCGGATTTTCCTGCCTGTGCCATGGTGCTGCCGAAGTAGGCGGGAGTACCGGTTCCCTGGGTCATAACGTCCTCCATGGCGTTGGTTAAAAGCCATGCAGTGGTTTCCTTCAATACCGTGTGGGAGGAGGAAACGGTGTTGTCTAACAGTACATTTCCGTCGTGGTCTAACACTTTGGTGTAAAACTTCGGTTTGATATAGGTTCCGTTGTTGGCGATGGTGGCGTAAGCCGCCGTCAGCTCTAAGTTGGTGACGCCATAGGTCAGACCGCCGAGGGCAAGGGTTTCGTTGGAGCTTTCATCCAAGCCGATGGTGGTGAAGCCGAAATCAACGATATAGTCATATCCTAAGGACGGACCAATCTGGGCTAAGGTTTTTACGGTTACAATATTGATAGAATCCGTAATTGCCTCCCGCAGGGTGGTAAAACCGCGGTAGCGGTTATCGTAGTTGCTGACGGAAGCGCCCTCTCCGGTGGTGTAGGTGTAAGGAGCGTCATCCTGCACATCGGCTAAGGTCAGACCTCCTGCGTCAAGGGCAGCCGCATAGGCTGCGATAATCTTGAAGGTGGAGCCGGGCTGTCTGGTGGTGTCGGTGGCACGGTTTAAGGTCTTGTTGGCGGTCTTATCGCCGCGTCCGCCCACGAGGGCT
>JAGAIK010000451.1 GCA_017626625.1 Roseburia sp. | reverse complement strand
TGCAGAGGAACCACCTGGGTAGAGGTCACCATTCCTTTTTTGGAGCCTTTTAGTTCCAGTTGAA
Organism: Roseburia sp.; assembly: GCA_017626625.1. GTDB lineage: Bacteria > Bacillota > Clostridia > Lachnospirales > Lachnospiraceae > Roseburia. The sequence goes on along the minus strand of JAGAIK010000451.1, from coordinate 4,369 downwards.
CATTAGATTTTTGGTTCATGGCATTTAAAAGGGAGAGAAGGATTTCATCTTCCAGAGTATGTACAAAAAAACTGTGCTTGACACGAAACGTCTGATTTTGTGTGTCTAATTGTTCTGATATTTCATTTCCGATAATCCCAAGATTTCCCGCCATCTGGTAAAAAGCAAGGGCATCCATGACGGCAGGGTTATTTTTAAGCCAGGTGGTGAGGGAATTGTCTGAATAATAGCGTACGGTTTTTCCTTCTTTTTTCTTATACAGCAACCCCTCTTTTTCATAAGCATTGCATTTGCGGCGGACCGTCTGGGTGTCAAATAAAGCATCATATTCGGTCAGCAGACGGTCAGTGATTTCCTCTGCGGTCAGCGCTTTGCCATTTTCCAGCAAATCCAGAATAAGAAAGTGCAGGATAATATCATTGTCGGTAAAGCTTTTGGTTTTCCAGACCTGAAACAGGGGATTGGTGTCGAGGAGATTGCTGTCTATGGCAAGGGAAATATTAGAGCCCTTTGATACATAATCTTTCTGCACATAGGGACCAAGCCAGCTTTCCAGCCGTCTGCGCTCGTTGTCATAGGTGCGGGGACTTTTGTCTTTAAACTCGTCCCTTGTCTTAAAACCATAGACAAAGAAATCCCGGACATATTCTCTTGTTTTTGGAAAACTCTTGATAAGTTCCTTGAAATCAGACATGGCTTTCTCATCTCCCAGAGTGTGGTAATTATTTTCATTACATCATGTGCAAAAAACGGCACATGATTGACATTCGCCGTTCGCCGAACAAACAAGCTCATCTCTCTTGCGTTCATTATATCCTAAATTACTGCGCACGCTTTTTGCGCATCTCAAGTTTGGAAGAAACTTGTATAGGAACGCTGGTTTTGCGTTCATTATATCATGAATGTGGGTTCTTTGGTGAAATTCAAAAGAAAAATAGCAAATTGCATGTTTTTGTCTATTTTGAGAAATTCAAGAGAAATATAGAAATTTGCAATTTTTGAGAGAAAGCTATTTTGGAAAGAAATGTAAGTTCGCAACTTTTTTGAAATGATAAATAAAGGAGTACTATCTATAATAAACTCATCCGGTACAGGAAATGGAATATGGAAATGAGAAATGGAGACATTATTATTTAGCTGCTACAAAAAAGCGAAGATGAAAATGACAAATAGCAGCAATACAGAAGAGTAGGAGAAAGGAAGAAGTAAATATGTTCGTATTATATAATGAAAACACAAGATTTCCAGTAAAGGTGTGGTTAGAGAACGAGAGTCAGTTGGAGGAAAAATGCTTAGAGCAGGCCTATCATTTGTCACAGCTTCCGTTTATACATAAGTGGGTATGTCTGATGCCGGACACTCATGCCGGGAAAGGAATGCCGATTGGCGGAGTCATTGCCGCAAAGGATGTCATTATTCCCAATGCAGTAGGTGTTGATATTGGCTGCGGCATGGACTTTATTCCGACCAATATTCATATGGATGATATCAGGGAAGTTCAGACGGGGAACGGCACTATGATACAGGCAATCATCGGTAATATTATGAGAACCATTCCATTGAATACAGAGAGATATAAGCTTCCACAGGAATCAAAAGTTCTTGATACAGCAAAACAGGAAATGGAGAAATACGAAGTAAATGGAGCATTGCTGCCACTGATTGAGGACGGATATTTTCAGGTAGGAAGTTTAGGCGGAGGAAATCATTTTATAGAGCTTCAGGAGGATGAGGAGGGGTATCTGTGTATTATGATACATTCCGGGAGCCGACATCTTGGGAAAGCAATCTGTGATTATTTCCACCAGAAAGCGAGAGAATTGAATCGCAGATGGTACAGTGAGGTGCCGGATGAATACAGTCTGGCATTCCTGCCTGTTTCTTCTCCGGAAGGGCAGCAGTACATTCACTGGATGAAATTGGCGATGGATTATGCCTTTGAGAACCGTGCTCGGATGTTGGAGAAAACCTGCGGCATTGTAAAGGAGCTGATAGAAAAGCATACGGATTTAACGGTGGAATTTGGTGAGGAGATTAACTGCCATCATAATTATGCCGCACTGGAAAATCACTATAATGCAAACGTCTGGGTGCACCGAAAAGGCGCCACCAGAGTAAGGGAAGGAGAACTGGCGGTAATCCCGGGTGCTATGGGTTCGTACAGCTATGTGGTAAAAGGAAAGGGAAATCGGGAGTCTTTTTGTACTTCTTCCCATGGTGCCGGTAGAAGTTATTCCAGAACAGGAGCCATGCAGGCATTTACCACAGAAAAGGTCATGGTAGATTTGAAGGAGCAGGGGGTTGTGCTTGGAAAACGTAAGAAAAATGATGTGGCAGAAGAGTGCCGGTTTGCTTACAAAGATATCGACCAGGTTATGGCACAGCAGTCAGATTTGGTGACACCAATCCGGAAATTAAAGACAGTTGGTGTGGTCAAAGGCTAATGAACGGAAATCATTTATTGTGCATGGGTATTGGGGGACACCCCCTGCCCGGCGGTGCCGGCAGCGTGCTGTGCGGTATATCATAAATATTTCACTATACTTAACGTGAAGGTTAAGAGAACTTTGTGTTGTCGACGGTTCGAATCCGTCCCGTGTAAACGGTAGCTCAGAGGGTAGAGTACACAACCATATGGCAAAGACCTGTTAAGTCTGCGGTTCGAATCCGCGCTAAGTGATGCTTTTATCCTGATTTCCGGCACATTTTTTGTGAGTTTCCGAAGTTCTTCGGCACGAAAGTTGATTTCGTGTATGCGTCCGCCAGGGCTGCATTGATGTGAGGACTTCTTCTTGCGATTAAATGAGAGTGCGGTTTAGTCTGATGCCTGAAATCCGGGGATACCGCAGGTGGAAAGAAGGAACAACAGTTTGTAAGTTCTTCCTTCCTACCGCCTGCTGAACCGGATTTCCGCAGCAGATGGGACGAATGAGGGATAAAAGCTTTCTAAGATGGTGAATAATGAGGAACAATAAATTGAGGATAGATTTTAATGGGAGGTAAAAATGAAGTACATAATAAAAGATAATGAGGCAGGATTTGTGAGAAAAAATGGGATATTCCGGAAAATGATTACCGCTGGAACCTATCATTTTTCTAAGATGTCAGGCTATGAGGTGGAAATTGAGGAGATGTCCGGGGAACTTAATTACAGGGAGGTGCCATATCAGGTGCTTTCTAAGGATGAAGCATTTTTGGGGGCTACCGTACATATAGAGATACCGGACGGTTTTGTTGGATTTATTTATGTGAATGGGAAGCTGACGGCATTTGCAGACCGGAAGGAATATACTTTCTGGAATGTGTTTGAAACTTATGAGGTAAAGCTGGTATCCATGGAAGAGACGGTGATTAGTGCGGAGGTTTCCAAAGAGATGCTTTCTATGGTTCCAAAACATCTTTATACTGCTGTGATGGTAGGGGAAGGTGAGACGGGACTGGTTTATTATGATAACGTCATGCAGAGACAGCTTTCTAAGGGTATCTATTATTTCTGGAATTATGCTTATCATGTAACCTGGAATGTGATTGACATGAGACAGAAGGAACTGGATATTGTGGGACAGGAGATTTTGACGAAGGATAAAATCGGTATCCGGATGAATGTGGCATGTATGTATAAAATCAGAGATGCGGTTGTATTTGCTGAGACGATTTCTGATTTAAAGGGACAGCTTTATTCTGCGGTGCAGCTTGTCATCAGGGAGATTGTGGGAAATTATAAGTTAGACGAGATTTTGGAGGCAAAAGAGCAGATTTCCGGGGAGATTTATGAGGCACTTAAAAAGCAGGAGGAGATGTTTTGCGTGACGTTTCTGACGGCTGGCATTAAGGATATCATACTGCCGGGTGAAATCCGGGAGATTATGAACTTTGTACTGGTGGCGGAGAAGAACGCGCAGGCAAATGTGATTTCCAGGCGGGAGGAGGTTGCTTCCACCAGATCGCTGTTGAATACGGCAAAGCTGATGGATGAGAATCGGACGCTTTACAAGCTCAAAGAGCTGGAGTATTTGGAGAGGATTTGTGAAAAGGTGGGAGAAATCTCGGTGAATGGAAACAGTGGGATTGTGGAGCAGTTGGGGAAATTGATGGGGACGACGTAGATAGGGGAGAAAGAAAAATGATAAATTATAATGAAAATTTAATGATAAATTTTCAAACCTCATAGTTGATTTTGAGCTGATTTCTGCATATAATAAGAGTAGAAGAAAGCATTGGAGGTGTTTATTATGGCAATTGCAGCAGATATTTTGCAAAGTTTGGTTCCTATTTCACAGTTTAACAAAGGTCAGGCAGCGAAGATATTTGACAGACTTCACTCTGAAAGAGAATTAATTGTTTTAAAGAACAATCAACCTTCTGCTAT